>MNRR01000016.1 GCA_001916055.1 Clostridium sp. 28_12 | reverse complement strand
AAAACAGAAATATAATGACCTACAAATACAGAAATTCCAGATAAACAAAATAACACAACAAAAATTATTAAATTGCCTACACCAGACATTTTAGTCTTTTTAATTCCATATGTAATTCCAAGACCTAAAGCATCAATACTTGCAGACAATGCTAATAAAATACATTTAACAATCATAATCATATCCTCCTGTATTAAGATATGACAAATAATTACAAAAAGACACAAAAAATAGTCCACACAGCGTGGACTATAAAAATCAAATTTCATTTTATATTTCTTAAAGCTTCAACTCTATCTTCAATACTTGGATGTGTAGACCATAAGCTAGAAGAAGATTTTTTACCTCTAAAAGGATTAACTATATACATATTTTCAGTTGCATTATTAGCAACTTTTAATTCATTAGGATCTCCTGAAATTTTCAAAAGTGCTGAAATTAAGCCATCTGGATTCCTTGTGAACTCTATTGCTGTTGCATCTGCTAAAAATTCTCTTTTTCTAGAAAGCGCAAGCTGCATTAACTGACCAAAGATTGGAGCTAATATTAGAAAGATTAATCCAATTAACATTAAGATTGGATTTCCATTATCATCATCGTCACGTCTTCTAGAACCACCATAAAAAGAAATTCTTGTAAACCAATCAGAAAGAATTACAACAAAGCCAACCATTACAGAAACAACTGCTGAAAGTCTTATATCATAATTTTTAATGTGAGCCATTTCATGTGCTATAACACCTTCTAATTCGTAATATGATAATTTATCTAACAAACCAGTAGTGACACATATAACTGCATTTTCTGGATTTCTACCTGTGGCAAACGCATTTGGCTGAGAATCTTCTACAATATATAATTTAGGTGTATATTGTAATCCAGAAGAAACTACTAAAGCATCTAGAATATTTACAAGTTTTTGATTTTCTTCTTTAGTAGCTGGCCTAGCTTTATTTAAACTAAGTACAATTTTATCACTATAATAATATGAACCCCAAGTTGAGACAATTGCAAAAATCATTGCGATAATTATAGAAGTTTTACCTAAATCTAAAGCCATACATATATAATAAATAATTAATGCAATAAAAACTAAAAATAGTAAAACAATAATCCAAGATTTCATTTTATTTCTTTTAATATCTTCAAACATAAATTTCACTCCTTGTTACATATTTAAGAAAAAAGTTTGGCTCACATTATAAAACAGAACCAAACTATATGTTATTTATTAAAGTCTACTTTAACATTTTTTCTAGCTTCTGCGCTTTCTGCTGCAAATAATGATTTTGGCTTAAAGTTAAACATATTAGCAACAATATTTGAAGGGAAAAGCTCTAATTTTGTGTTGTATCTTGTAACACTATCATTGTAAAATTGTCTTGAAAAAGCAATTTTGTTTTCTGTGTTACGAAGTTCTTCAGATAATTCAGAGAAGTTTGTGTTTGATTTTAAATCTGGGTAATTTTCAGAAACTGCCATAATTGTTTTTAAAGCTCCTGAAAGCTCATTGTTAAGGTTTGCTTTTTCTTCAACTGATGAGGAATTTGCCCATGAAGTTCTTAATGCTGTTATTTTTTCAAATGTTTCTGATTCATGATTCATATAACCTTTTACAGTTTCAACAAAATTAGGGATTAAATCAAATCTTCTTTGTAATGTTACATCAATTTGGCTCCAAGCATTATCAACTTTTTGTCTAGAAGAAACTAAACCGTTATAAATACCTATAATCCAAATTATTAGTAATACAATAATTGCTATTGCTATCCACATAGAAATACCTCCTTTGCATCTATTTGTATATATCTTAACATATAATGATTTTTTTTACAACAAATCTTTTAAAATTCTTATTGCAATTTAAGATTCGAAATAGTAAAATAGAAGTGCATAGTGCACAGAAAAAAAGCGATCTCAGGTGTGCAAAATTGCACGGAAAAAAAGCGGAATAATCGGTGCAAAGAAAGAGAGGTAAGAAATGAGACAATTGCCAAAAGGAATTAGTAATTATGAAGACATTGTTGCAGAAAATAGAGTATATGTAGATAAAACAATGTATATAGAGAAAATGGAAGACTTAGCAGATAAAACAATAATGTTTTTAAGACCAAGAAAATTTGGAAAAACCTTATTTACAAGTACATTAGAATGTTACTATGATAAAAATAAAGTAGACAAATTTGAAGAGTTATTTGGAAAAACATATATAGGAAAAAATCCAACACCAAATAAAAATAGATATTGTGTGTTAAGATTTAATTTTTCAGGAATAAGTACTAATACGGTAGAAGAAACAATTAAAGGTTTTAGAGAAAAAGTAGATATAGGGATAAATAGATTTGTAACAAATTATAAATTGGACTTTTACAATAATCCAGAGATGAGCACAGAGGGAATATTGGGAAGTACATTTGAAGCATTTAGAGAACAAAGAAGAAATGAAAAAATATATGTAATAATAGATGAATATGACCATTTTGCAAATGAATTATTGGGATTCAAAACAGATGAGTTTAAGGAATTGGTTGCTAAAAATGGAAAAGTAAGAAAATGGTATGAAATATTAAAAGAGGGGACAGAATCAGTAGTAGATAGAATATTTATAACAGGAGTAGCACCAATAACGTTAGATAGTACAACAAGTGGTTTCAATATAGCCAGAGATATAACTAAAAACATTAGGTTTAATGATATGCTAGGTTTTAGTAAAGAAGATGTAAAATATTTAATGACAGAAATAGATATATCAGAAGAAAAACAGGAGGAATTACTACCAATAATAAAAGAAAACTATGATGGATATATCTTTTCTAATATGATAAAAAGTGAATATGAAAAATACAAAATATATAATTCAAATATGACATTATATTTTTTAGATTCATATCAAGAACAGGGACAAGTGCCAGAAGAATTAGTGGATATAAATATATTAAGTGATTATGGAAAAATAGAAGCTTTTATGAATTTATGCCAAAATATGAATAAAATAGAGTTATTGGAAGAAATAGTAGCAGAAGAACCAGTAGAAAGTGAATTAACGGAGAAATTTAATGCAGAAATAAGTTTTGGAGAAAAAGAACTAGTATCATTGCTATTTTATTTAGGGTATTTAACAATAGAACAAAATGAATTTGGAATGTCAAAGTTTGTAACACCAAATGAAGTGGTTAGGACAATTTATAGCCAATATTTTCTTGAATATATTAAAAGAAAAGCAGGAATTCAAGGAAAAATGAAAAATGGAGAAATGATAAAAGAAATTCTATATGAAGGAAAAATAGATAAAGCAATAGAAACACTAGGAATATTTCTAACGAATTTATCTAACAGAGATTATCAGCGCTTTGATGAAAAATATATAAAAGTAATATTTTATGCAATATGCAGAATGTTAGGAGCAGTATATGTAAAATCAGAGCTATAATAATACCACGAGAAAAATTAAATGAAAGATATGGAGTATTGTTAGAATTTAAATATATAAAACAAGAAGATTATAACAAAAATCCAGAATTATTAGAGCAAAAGAAACAAGAGGCAAAAGCACAATTAGAAAGATATACAAAAACAGAGGAATTGAGTGCAATTCCAAATCTAAGAAGTTATGCAATAGTAGTAATAAAAGATAAAATTCAAGTTGAAGAATTATAAAAAAGAACTAGACAAAAATAATTAGATATGATTAAATATATGAAGAACAAACGAAAGTGAGGAAGAAAAATGAGTAAAAACACGAAAATAGTAGGAGGAGTACTACTAGTAGCGATAATATTAGTAGCAGTAGCATATGCTGCAATAACTAATGTAGACTTAAAAATAAATGGTGTAGGAAGCGCACAAGCAAAACAAGAAAACTTTAAAGTAGAATTTATAGGAACACCAAGTACAAGCGGAAAAGGAACAACAACAGCAACAATAAATTCTGATGACAAAACACAAGGAAGTGTAAATGTAACAGGATTAACAGCCA
>MNRR01000015.1 GCA_001916055.1 Clostridium sp. 28_12 | reverse complement strand
AAATTGACTAAAAACGGTTATTAAAGTTGACCTTTTTTCTATAGAAAATTTTTTAAAAAATTTTCATTTTTCTATTGACTTTTCATAGTTGGTCTCCCTTCTTTATATCAGCTCACATCAGGTTGGAAAAGAATTAAATTTTGGCAATGAAAATTTTATTTAAAAGGCAAGGGCGCATATATGTTATATGTAACCGCGTTTTAAATGAAATTTGAAGCAGCCAAAATTGTAATTATTTTTCAACCTCTTTATGATCTTTCTTTTAAAATAGTTAATGGTGAAAAACGTTGAATACTAATCATTGAAGCCAAACTACTAATTAAAGTTAATACTAATCCGATTCCTAATAATTGAATCACTACTGTAAAATCAACAACCGCTTCCATATTTTGAATTGTTTGTACTTTTCCACCTTTATTAAATTGCATATCCATTCCACCTGGTTTACCAAAATTGTTTGACATTTCTTCTTGTAAAAGTTTTTACGTTTTCAATTGATTCTGTTGCACTTGATTGTCCTCTATTAAATGATATTGTCGCTATTAAATCATGTGATTCCTCATAACTTTTTACTATTGTGTCTGCTGTGTTTCTTATGGCTAGAGTTACCGTTGAAGCACATGCTATTGTTAAAATAAACCTATTAGTATGTTCCTTCCTTTGTTTCTAAAAATTGAAATTAAACTGTTTTTTTTAATATACATCTTTCTTCCTCCTATTAATTTTTATCTACTTCGAGTATTAATATAATATATAAACATTGAAAATTTATTGAAAAGTTGCGGATAATATTTTATTATGATTTAATATCTGGTAACTTGATGAATTCTAATTTTTATAAAGCAATTGCATATATCAACATAATATGGTATAATGTTTATGATTTCAATACACAATGATAGTCAATAACTATATCTATCAAGGAGGAAAATTATGAGAGAAATAAACAAAATCGGCGTATTTATTCGGAATGGATTAACTTCTGCCGAAATCAAAAAGAAAGTAAAAGATTTTCCAGATAATCCAGATAGTCAATACTTTATAAATCTAGGATACTCTAAGAAAACAGCAAGTACATATAAATCTCAACTTGCAAAAAATAACTCAGTTTTGTTACAACAACAAAAAATAATAGAAGCAAATTCATTCCTACATTCGCCAAATGCAAATTTAAATAATGTAATATTAGATACTTCTGCATTAGGTTTTTCAAAGCCAGTTTCAATGCTTAATGAATGTAAAAAAATTACTGTACTGTATTCTACAATACGGGAATTTGATAAAATTCAAAAAAGTGAATCAAAGTCGTCTTATCTAAGAATGATGATTCGTGAGCAAACCAATACAATGTTGTTGCCACAGAATGAACAAAAATATAATTTAGTTGCATTTGACTGGCAAAGTAATATGTATGTTGACGACATTATCATCAATTATATGGTTTCATTACCTGCTAATCAACGGCCAACTTTATTGACAGCTGATCACAACCTTGCTTTAAAGGCAAAATGTTTGAAACTTGATTATATCTTATTTTTAGAGGATTCTATCACAAGCAAAGAAAAAGCAGAAATTAAAGTAGTTTCAGATAATACATCACAGCAGAAAGTTAAAGATACAATAAACAATTTAGGAATAAAAATTATGTGTACACAATCATCTATAAAGGTATGTAAATACTCTAAAACCAGTGTGATTTTTATAGTGAAAAATAATACCTGCAAAAAAATTGGAGATAAGCAACTTCAATATGGAGAAATTGATTATTTCACTATTGTAGCAAAACCAAAAAAATATAATTCAATTCATATTCAAAAAATATGGATAACTAATGGCAAAATTCAGAATGAAAAATTCGAATGCCATGATACCAATGATATCAAAGAACTTAATAAAGTTTTTATTCCTGCAATACTAGATTATGCCATATCACTTCTTTCATAATTTTCAAAAAAAGGGTGTCCAATCACAATTTGGACGCCCTCACTTCTAACATTGATTAATTGAAATTATAATTCAAAAATGTTGGCTTTTAACATCATTTGAGAAATCTTTGTTTTTTCATTAAATGAAACTTCCCAACAGCTTCCTATTATTGAGTTTCCTCTAATGTCTTCCCTTTTTGGTTTTCCAAGAATTTTCTTTAACTGCTTTTGTAAAACTATTTTATTTGTATATATTACAATTAGCTCTTCATTATATAATACATTTATTGTTGTCTCTGTTTCCTCTTTATTTATTTCTTTATATGCTCTTCTCATTATTACACCCTAATTATTTAATATTACTTTTACAACTTCTCCAGCAATTATTAAACCTGCAACAGATGGCACAAATGAAATACTTCCTGGCACTTGATTTCGAATAGTACATTTTCTTTTTGTTCCTGGTGGACATATACAATTATGTTTGCAACTATTCTCCTCTGTTTCATTTAATTTTACTGGTTCTTCTTTTGAATATACTACTTTTAGTTTTTTAATTCCTCTATTGCGTAATTCTTTTCTCATTACTTTAGCAAGTGGACAAATACTTGTCTTGTAAATATCTGTTACCTCAAATCTTGTTGGATCTAATTTATTTCCTGTTCCCATACAAGATATTATTGGAATATTTAGCTTTTCTGCTCTAACTACTAATTCTATTTTAGCTGTTACTGTATCTATACAATCTACTATATAGTCTATAGAATTATCAAGTATTCCTTCTGTTTCTGGCATAAAGAATTCTTGGTAGATTTCTACATTGGCATTTGGATTTATATCTAGAATTCTTTGTTTCGCAACTTCTACTTTAGGTTGTCCAACTGTTTTTCTTGTAGCTAATATTTGTCTATTTAAATTTGTTAAACAAATTTTGTCATCATCTATTAATACAAAGTTTCCAATTCCTGCTCTAACAAGTCCTTCTAAAACAAATGAGCCTACTCCACCTAAACCAAATATTGCTACTTTTGCATTATTTAATTTTTCTACTCCATCTTTACCTACTACTAATTCTGTCCTTGAAAACTGATTTAACATATTTTGCCTCCTCCTAATACAATATCTTCTACATAAAATACAGCTGATTGCCCTGGCGTTATTGCTCTTTGTAGTTCATCAAATATTACTTTTACTTGATTTTCTCCATTTTGTTCGATTGTTGCTTTTGCTACTTTTGAAGAATATCTTGTTTTTACTTCTACTTCTATTGGTTCTTTTATTTCATCTATTAGCAATAAGTTGACATCTGTTACATTGATTTCCTTTTGATATAATTCACTTTCTTCTCCAACTATTACTTCATTCTTTAATGGATTAAATCCTATTACAAATAAAGGTACTCTATATGATATTCCTAGTCCTTTTCTTTGTCCAATTGTATAATTATATAAACCTGTATGTTTTCCTAAGATTTCACCTTTGCTATTTACTATGTTTCCTTTTTTAGGTCTTAAATCTGAATTATTTTCTAAGAATTTTTTGTAATTTCCATCTGGTACAAAACATATATCTTCACTGTCTGATTTATTTGCAACTTTTAAATTGTTTTCTCTTGCTATTTCCCTAATTTGCTCTTTGTCTTCAAAATTTGCAAGTGGAAATACTACATGTTCTATTAACTCTTTTGGAATATTCCATAATACATAGCTTTGATCTTTTTTTC
>MNRR01000022.1:72634-80674 GCA_001916055.1 Clostridium sp. 28_12 | reverse complement strand
GATGTAGAAATTCCTAAAAAAACATCTTTTTCCTTTCCGAAGCCAAATAATTGCTGTGCAAAAATACCGAGCCCGTCTACATCATTAATGTATGCTGTCGTTAATGCTTCGTGTGCAACCAATGGAATCACCATTAATGAGCACTCTAGATTATGAGCCAACAATTTCCCTCTTATAGGATCTGCAGCTTCCAGTTTTTGTGCGAATTCATCACTTACCGGCCTAGGATTTCTAAAACGTTTCATTAGTTCTCCAGCAATATGTTCAGAATCTGCAGCTGATCCACCATTTCCCATCATATAAACTCTATGTCCTTCTTTATAGCATTTTATTAATGCATTACAAACCTCTTCAACTTGACCTATTATTTTTTCATCATTTACAACCTTTGTTTTGCACTCTATGCTATACATAAATTTTTCTTTAATTTCATTTTTCATAATTTTTTCCTCCTAAAATATTATTTTGCATTTCTAATTTTAGTAATAATATTAGTTGTAGATTTTCCTTCTACAAGCTTACAAATAACAACTTTTCCACCTCTAGCTTCAACTATATCTTTTCCAACTACTTCTTCTGGCTTATAGTCTCCACCTTTTGTGATTATATCTGGTTGTAATTTCTTTATTAATTCATATGGTGTATCTTCTTCAAATTTTACAACATATGATACACATTGTAAATCTGCTAATAATTCCATTCTTTCTTCTTCTGAAATTATTGGTCTTTCTGGACCTTTTAATCTTTTTACAGAAGCATCTGAATTTACTCCAACTACTAAGATATCTCCATAAGTTGATGCTTGTCTTAAATATCTTGAATGACCAACATGGAATATATCGAAACATCCATTAGTAAATACTATTTTCTTACCTTTTTCTCTTTCTGCTTGTAATATTTTAGCTAATTCGTCTACACTTGGTAATTTATTGTCATATGATACATCATTTTCTTTATTGATATGTTCTTTTATTTCTTCTATTGAAACAGCATATGTTCCCATTTTTGAAACTTCTATGCTTGATGCAATATTTGCTAATCTAGCTGTATCTCCTATTTCAAAATCATTTGCAAGTCCTACTGCTAAATATGATATAACTGTATCTCCTGCACCAGAAACATCATAAACCTCTTTAGAAACTCCTCTAATATGTTGAAAACTCTTTCCATCTACAAGTGTCATTCCATCTTTTCCACGTGTTGCTAAAACATATTTTGCACCTGTTTGTGCTCTTAATTCATTTGCAGCATTAACAACTTCTTCATCATTGTTTACACTCATTTTTGTTAAATTCTTTAATTCATCTAGGTTTGGTTTTATTAAATATGCATCTTTATATTTAGCATATGATGGTTCTTTAGTATCTATTAAAGTCATTTTGTTATATTTGTTAGCAATTCTTATTAATTCTGCTGTGTTTTGAACATTCAACACACCTTTTTTATAATCTGATATTATTATTATATCGAACTTTTCTATATTAGCTTCATATAATTTTATCATCTTATCAGATATTTCATCAGAAATTGAAGCCGTATCTTCTACATCTAATCTTAGCATTTGAGCATTGTTTGGCCCGATCATTCTTGTTTTTACTGTTGTTGTTCTTTCTTTATCTAATATTAATAAATCTGTATGTATTTTATTATCTTCTAAGATTTTCTTTAAGATTTTTCCTTCTTCATCATTTCCAATTACACTCATAATTGATACATCTTGTATTGCTCTTACTAAGTTTCTTGCAACATTTGATGCTCCACCAAGTACTATTGTTTCTCTTGTTTTATGTAGCACTGGAACTGGTGCTTCTGGTGATAATCTTTTTGCTTCTCCAAAGAAGTATTTGTCTAACATTATATCTCCAATTACTAATACTTTCTTTGTTTTAATATTATTTAACTGTGTTTCTATATTCATTTTTCTCTCCATTCTAGACATTAGAATTTAATATCTACTTTAATTTTATCAACTACAAATCTATATGCTCTTATATATAGCATTTGTAAATTCATCTTATATAATAATGCAATTACATATAATCCTAAATGTTTTACACCTCTAGTTATAGAATATCTAAATGTTAAGAATTTATTTTTTCTCCATTCACTAAAATTAGTATCTAAATATTCTCTAGTTTCTTTAGTCATTTTTTTTATATTTATATCTGGATTATATGAAGCTCTGTACATTACAGATACTGCCAAATGTAAAAATGCCATCATTTCCAATATCGGCCCCATTTCTTCATATTTGCCTTCTTTTTGATATAATTCTTTTACTTTTAACAAGTATTTTTTTAAATTTTTTACATCTTGTTCATTTACACTATGTATTTGAGAATCACTTCGTAGATAATAGTGATATAATATGTCTGGTACAAATGCTATCTTATTTATTCTAATAAATGCACTTGTTAAGAACATAGCATCATTAAATCCTCTAAATGGTAAAAACCTTAAATCTTTTACTTTTTCTCTTTTATAAATTTTATTCCAAGGTGCTGGATTTACAAATACCATAAAATCATCTTCTGATGTTATTTCTTTTACTGTATTTCCTTGTTTTGTCATGTCTTTTCCAACTACTTTGTTTGTTTTTAAATCTATTCTTTCAAATCCACATACAGCCATATCTGCATTGTTTTCTTTAGCTGCATTATATAATTTTTCTGCCCAATCCGGTTCAACATAGTCATCTGTATCCACAAATGTTATATATTCTCCTGTTGCTCTTTCTAACCCATAATTTCTGGTTGTAAATTCTCCACCATTTTCTTTATGAAATGCTTTTACTTTTTGAGGATACTTGTGTGCATATTCATCTATTATTTGTGGTGCAGAATCTTTTGAACCATCATCTACGCAAAGTATTTCTATATCTTCTAATGTTTGACTTACCAAAGAATCTAAACATCTTGGCAAATATTCTTCTAAATTGTATACCAGTGCTACTATTGATAATTTATATTTATCCACTTATTTTACCTCTTTCTTTTTCCCAATGTATTTTATCATTAAAGCTTACATATTTCAACATTTTTATGAATTTTTTTAAATAATTTCATCTTTAAAGTTTAGAAAAAAAATAAATCCAAATTATCAAACTTATTTCGTCTAATAATTTGGATTGTCTTCAATAAAAAATTGTCTTGTTTTTACATATATGAAATTAATTCTTGCAATATTTCTTTGTCTGTAAGTTTTTGTTCTTTATTTGTTGTTACAAAGATAATTATATCATCTCCATAATCAACTATTTTTGTTGCCTGGTATGGATCCATGTCTTCATAAAAATTATCTAAAATTTCACCTGAAACCCTATCTACTCCATAATAAACTTCCGATATTGTTATTATATATTTTTTTTTAGCTCCAATCATTTTCTTCAATTCTTTGTCAATATCTGTAAGATTATCTTCTTTTTTTATGTCTAAATAACCGTTTTTATTTATTTCATACTCATTATTCAAGTTTCTATTGAGAATTTGTAAAATTTTATCTCTGCTATTATTTTCTATCCATATTCCATAATCTTCGGGGTAATTATTATTAAATATAGCATCAACATTTTCAATTTTTGGTTTTCCTTGCTCTATTATACCTGCAAATGCGACTTTATATTGAATTTCTGGTTTTATGTCCAATATTTTTTTTCCATCATATTCAGTTTGAACTTGATACAATTCATTATCACCAGTAATTCCCACATCTTTTTTTAATGTTTCTACATTTCCATGTTCAATATTATTATTATTTCTCCAATATTTTATTATTATTAAAACAATAATTATTAATATTACTACCAGGAATATAATTTTTTTATTTTTCATTTTCATCATCTTTCTTTAATTAAATTATTCCATGAAGCATTGATAGTGTTGCTTGTATATATCTTTCTGCTAATCTTTGATTTTCAACATCTCTATTACTATATACATTTCGTGGCAATTCTATTAATGATGTTTTTGCTAATCTTCCATTACTTGCCAATGCTGTTCTTGCCCAATCAATTATATATCCATCTCCATATCTATCTAAAGATCTTCCATGTGCATTTGGAAATTGTACTGCATAATACATTCCAACTTGCCTATCGCCTATTAATTGTTCCAACCAACCATGTAAATCCACTAATATTGTTTGACCATTTTGTGATTTATGTGATATAAGGAAGTCTCTTAATGCCTGAGCCTCATAAGCTTGATATGGTGCTGTACCTGCATAATTTCTAGCTTTTTCATTTGCTCTAAATCCAGTACTCTTCCAACACCTATTCAAATCTATTCCTTGATTATTTGGAGCTTGGCTATATAATGTTGTTCTTCCAGCCCCATTATTATCATTTCCATATCTTCTACCATCTGGATTTATTTCTGGTAATATATATATTGTCCATTTATCTGCTAGTTCAAAATTCTGTCTATGTTTTGTTTTCAATTCTTCATAAAATTTGTTTGCAATATTTACCAATGCTTCTCCATCATGGTCCCAATTATCTTCAAATCCATGTACAGTAAATGTTGCAAAAAATACGTTTGGTCCATTTCCATAACGATAATATTGTAATTTAGAGCCATAAGGATTTCCTGCTCTTACTAATCCACTATCTCCAAAAGTTCCTTGTTCATATATTACACTTTGCCTTAGAAAAATATATATTACCTGTTCTCCTACTATCTTACCGTTATTTTCTTCCACTCTTATCGCAATTTGATGTAATCCTAAATTAAATTTTGAAAAGTCAATATTACATCCAAATCCTGGTTGTGAGTTCGTGCCATTATTACCATATCCAGAAATTGCATTTATTACATCTTGTCTTTCGTATCTTGTTACATCTTCATTTCTATAATTTCCATCAATTAACACTCTTACTCGTGTATTTGGCACTGTTGTCATTACCCATCCACCAAGAAATTGTGTTTCATTTGTTATTGTTGTTCTATCATAAATTGTATCTATACATATTTGTGTTTTATATTCTGGTATTGTCGATTTTGCTTCTTCTAAAACATCACCTTGTTCACTTATCATCTTTATTTCTATCTCATTATCTCCAGATCCGAATTCTGTGACTGGTATCACTATTTTAAAATTAGGTGTTGGATTTTCTTTATATGTTCCATATCCTTTTACCATTGATATTAAATCATATTTATAGGAATATTCTATTGATAAATTTTCTATTTCCTTATTTTCTATGTATACTTTTAATTTGGTATCTGGAATATTTGCAAGTTTCCATCCATTTATTTCAATTCCATTCGGACTCCATACTTGTTCTGACAATACAGTATCAATATTTAAAATATGTTTTATTGCTTTATCAATTATAACTGTTCTTTCTGTTTCATCAAGTAGTACACCATCTGCAGTTTTAAATTGAATTTTAATTTTGTGCTTTCCTTGACTAATTTGATCAATCGGAATATTGATATCGAACATTGGTAATGGATTTTCTTCATATGTTCCATATCCTTTTACTATTGATATTAAATCATATTTATAGGAATATCTTACATCAAGATTATCTATTTCTTTGTTATCTAATAATATGTCTATTTTTGTGTTTTTTTCTGTTGATAGTTTCCAACCTGAAATATTGATTCCATATTTATCAAATTGTTCATTATTACTAGGTGTATCTACATTTAATGTATGTTTTATATTTTTATCAACTATAATTTCTATTTCTTTTTCTTCCAACAATACATCATCTGATGTTTTAAATTGTATTTTTAACTTATGCTTCCCTTGTTGTATCTCTTCAGTTGGTATAGTTATTGTAAAATTAGGAAATGGATTTTCTTCATATGTTCCATATCCTCTTATTATTGATATTAGATCATAAGCATAATACATATTTACATCAGTTTTATTTATTTCTTTTTCATCCACTAAAGCTACTAATTTGGTATCTTTCTCTGTTGCTAATTTCCAACCATCTACCTTTATTCCACTTTTATAAAATGTGTTCCCATTTGAAGGTGAGTCTATATTTAATATATGTTTTATATTTTTACTTACATTTATATCTTTATTTATACTTTTTAATATTCTATTGTCATTTTCAGTCATAAATATAATTTGTAAATTGTGTTTTCCCACATTAATTTCTTTTAATGATATATCTATATCAAAATTAGGTAATGGATTTTCTTTATATGTTCCATATCCTTTCACTATTGATATTAAATCATATTTATAGGAATACTTTATACAATTATTATCTATTTCTTTTCCGTCTAAATAAACAATTAATTTTGTGTTTTCTTGTGTCGCTAATTTCCAACCTTCAATATGTATTTTTTCTTCTTCTATATAAAATGTTTGCTCTAGGTTTGTATCTATATTTAATATTGATACTATTGTATTATCTTTAGCAAAAACATTATATAACATAGAAATTATCATTATTATCAAAAATACTATAATTACTCTCTTTATATTCTTCATTCTAATTCCCCTTTAATATCTTTTATAACAAATATTTTTATCAACATTACCAGAAACTCCTAGTATACTTCCTTTGTCTGTATATTGCCAAACTTGATAATTTTTATCAAAATCTGTCTGTTTATTTTCATCATATGTATAATGAGCAACCCAAATGTCATAGTTGGTTAATTCTGCATAATTCAAATGAGTATTAAACCAGTTTTTACTTGTATAAACAGCTGGTATAAATCCTTGATATTTTATTACATCGCAAAATGCTCTTGTTAACATTGTTCTAGTTTCTGAATCTAACAAATCTGCTCTACCTGGTAAATATCCATTTTTTCTTGCCCCTGAATCCTCTACATCTATTGCAACAGGGTATTCAAGTTTTATACCATTTTTATTAAGTTGTCCCGCTACCCACAAAGCCTCTTCTTGTGCTTCACTTAAATTTATTGCCTGTGTTACAAAATATACTCCTACTTTTATTCCAAAAGATTTTGCCTCTCTTAAATTATAAATAGCCTGATCGTCTAGGACTAAGGTAGCTCCTCTATACCCTCTATATCCTATTCTAATCATTGCAAAATCTATTCCTGAATTTGCTACTTGCCTCCAATTAACTATTCCATTTTTTTGACTAACATCTATTCCTCTATACTTATCACCATATATAGCAACAAATTCTACATTGTCTAATATGCTTCCATCTTCAGCTAGATATTGTATTTTAATGTTATGATTTTGTTTACTAATATTTTCTGTACTAATATTCACTTCAAACATTGGTGTTGGGTTTTCTTCATATGTTCCATATCCTTTTACTATTGATATCAAATCATATGTACGTGAATTTTTAATATGGCTATCATCTATTTTTTTGTTATCTATATAGACAACTAGTTTCGTTCCTTTTTCTGTTGCTAATTTCCATCCTGATATTTGTATTTTTTTCAGTTCATTAAAAACTAATCCATTTATATCTGTATCAATATTTAAAATGTGCTTTATACTTTTATCTATTATTATTTTATTTTTGACTTTTTTTACTATTGTTCCATTTTCCAATTCGACTTGTATTTCTATTTGATGTTCCCCATTCGTAATATCTATTGTTGGTATATTTATATCAAACATTGGAGTTGAATTTTCTTCATATGTTCCATACCCTTTTACTATTGATATTAAATCATACTTATATGAATATGATATATATTTATCATCTATTTCTTTATTATCTATTAATACTTTTATTGAATTTTTTTCATTAGCTAGTCGCCATCCTGATATATTTATTCCATATTTATCGAATTTTGCATTTTTTAAATTAGTATCTATATTTAATATACTTTTAAACTTTTCAACTATTATATCTTTTTTTATACTTTCTAAACTTGTACCATCTTCTAATTTCATTTGAAGTTCTAATGAATGTTTTCCATCTTCTATTTTGGTTGTAGGGATATTTATATCAAACATTGGAGTTGGATTTTCATTATATGTTCCATATCCTTTTATTATTGATATTAAATCATATTTATATGAATATGATATACATTTTTCATCTATTTCTTTTCCATCAATTAATACTACTATTTT
>MNRR01000022.1:68720-72502 GCA_001916055.1 Clostridium sp. 28_12 | reverse complement strand
CTTCATATGTTCCATATCCTTTTACTATTGATATTAAATCGTATTTATATGAATATTCTATATAATTGCTATCTATTTTTACACCATCCACTAATACATCAATTTTATTACTTTCATTAGCTAATCTCCATCCCGATATATTTATTCCATATTTATCAAATTTTGCATTTTCTAAATTAGTATCTATGTTTAATATATGTTTTATTTTTTCTATTTTTATGTTTCTTTGTATACTTTCTAATATTGTTCCATCTTCAAGTTCCATACCAATTTCAAGTACATGATTACCATCCTTAATATCAGATGTTGGTATATTTATATTAAACATTGGAGTTGGATTTTCTTCATATGTTCCATATCCTTTTACTATTGATATTAAATCGTATTTATATGAATATTCTATATAATTGCTATCTATTTTCTCACCATCTATTTTTACAATAATTTTATTTTTTTCTGTTGCTAATCTCCATCCACAAATTTGTATTCCATTTTTATCAAATACACTATCATTTAAATCTGTATCTATATTCAATATATGTTGTATCTCTTTAAATTGACTATAAGTTGCCTCAGCATTAGATTTACATATAGAACTAACAAAAAATATAAATATTATTAAAATAATACTTATAACTATTTTTTTCTTCATAATTTTTTCCTCCTTCCATTTACCTAAATTTTATACTATTTTATTCCAAAAAGCAATAAAAAATGGCAAATTAAATTTGCCATTTTTTTCTAATAAAGACTATTTTTTATCATTATGTTCTTTTAATGCTATATAGTGATCTAAGTCTTTAATTTTTTCATTTAATAATGTTATATGCAGATTATCAATAAACACTTGTATTAATAAAAATGCTATCATTATTAAAAATACAAAATTTACTGGTGATACAAATCCTAGAAGATTAGAAATCCATTCTACTACATTTGAAAATATACTCATTAGTATTAAAATAATACTTCCAAACATCCATGTTACTGCATTCTCTACTTTTAATTTAGATTGCTTTATTTTCATTACACATAATAAAAATGCTATAAATGAACTTGCTATTAAAATTATTCTTAATGTATTTGTCATATTTTTCACCTCATATATTCTTTCTAGTTATTGCTCTTATAAATACAATTGAAAATATCATATTTATCATATACTTCATTGACTTTATTGGAGTTAAATAACTTGTACCAAATTCTCTTTCTTTCATTTCTACTTGTACTTCTTTAACATTTAATCCTTTTTTTATCATATACACTAATGTATCAGGTTCTGGTGTTAAACTTGTATTTCTTATAAATTCCCATATAGCCTTTTTATTATATGCTCTCATTCCTGATGTAGTATCTTTTATAGTTTTTCCTGTTGTTAATTTTATAAATAAAGTTATTATTCTACTTCCTAACATTCTAGCTGTTAACGGCTTTTTCTCAGTTGCAAATCTAGAGCCTATTACTATATCTGCATTATTTTTTTCTATTTCTTTAACTAAGTCCTTTAAATATTTAGCCTGATGTTGTCCATCTCCATCAAATTGAATTGCTACATCATAATTATTTTTATATGCATATTTCATTCCTAATTGAATTCCACTGGTTAAACCATAATTTATTGGTAATGATAACATATTAAAATTATTTCTTTCACAAACCTCTTTAGTATTATCTTTTGAACAATCATTTATTACTATATAATCATAATCTGTATTTTTAGTAACATCTTTTACTGTTTTTTCTATGTTCTGAGCTTCATTATAAGCTGGTATTATTATTAAAACTTTCATCTTTTCTTCCCTTTCATTACAATCACTATTATATTTCTAGACAATTGATATTAAAAATATTAAATCAATAATAATAAACATTCCTTGTGTTAAACATACATTAACTTCACTTGTCTTTTCTTTTAATTGTTCTTTATCAATTATATTTTTTTTGTTATTTATTAACATTAATATTATTGGAAATAAAGAAATCATATATCTTGGTTGATACCCACTTATATTAATTTGTCCAACTGGTGTAAAAGTTAAATATAGCATTAAACTTGTACTTGCAAATACTCCTAAAAAAGTAATTATAGATACAATTTGGGTACGTTTTTTTATTTCCACATATTCATCTGTACATGAAATATATATAATAAAGATTAACTCCATAAAAAATATCTGTGTACTATATTTTCCAAAGAAAGTTGCATGGTTTAAATCTGTATACCAATTATAATTCAATAATGCATTCATTATATGTTCAAAACCTACTTTTACTATATTTAAAGGTGATTCTAATAAGAACTTAGCCTGTCCCACCAAGCTTGTTTCTCCTCCTCTTATATCGCCACCATCTGCTGCTGCTGTAAACAATTTATTTACCATTAGTGTCGCACATACTAACATTGCAATTATAAGTATAGTGCTTATAATTGGTAAACTTTTTTTATTGTTCTTTATTACCTTTTTTATTGGTAATACTAGTACAAATATTATAATAGCACAATATGCTAAATTTTTTGCCAATAAACACATTGCATATAATATCATTAATGTTAATATTTGTTTTAATTTTATTTTTTCATAATCCATTTCTGATAATCTTAAACAATATGCTATAAAAATTCCTAATATCCCACAACATATTCCATCTACCGAAAATGAAGCTGCTAACAATAGTTGAAATGGCAACATAGTTATTATATAAAATATTTTTTTCTTGTATGGAAGCAATTTTAACATAACTATCACCATTACTGCATATGCAATTAAATTAAATAATCTTCCCATAATATATATATCAGCAATACTTCCAGCAAAAACTTTCGCAAATACTACTCCTATAGTTGCTGGTAAATATAAGACAAAATTATAGTCAGCTGGTGAAGAACATATATAATACACTTCTGTTTCTTCTGTTCTATTCCAATCATTAGTTAAATCAGGTTCATATTTTCTTTCGAAAAATTGAACAAATGAATCTATGTCACAGTTAAAAATTATATTATTGTATGTAGGTTCACATAGCGGATTTTTAGCGTATTGTAGATTTCCAGAAGATATATTTATTACAGACATCATATGTTTTTTTTCATCTAATGTGTGATGGAAATCTGTGGCAAATGTAAATACCATGCCTATAGTTGATACAATAACTATAACAT
Organism: Clostridium sp. 28_12; assembly: GCA_001916055.1. Lineage (GTDB taxonomy): Bacteria > Bacillota > Clostridia > TANB77 > CAG-508 > CAG-269. Next base: position 69,342 of record MNRR01000022.1, on the reverse strand, counting down.
TTTTTATATAATTAGATGATATATAAATTATAAATAACAATCCCATTAATTGCATTATTAATAATGTTAATTCTTTATAAATTGATGTCCATTTTATAAAAACATATAAATCAATAAAAAACATGGCACCTACATATATTATTGATATATATTTTTTTATTGGTAGTTTTATTGTTTCTAATGCCTCGGGAATAAATTTATCAATATTTTTTATCATTGCAATTAAAAATATAATATAACTAACTATTCTACATAGTGAAAAATTATATTTTATTACACCTTGATATATAAAATTTTTTAAATTCATACCATTACATATGCCTATTTCAAAAATCAAAATAGCAATAACATAAATTATAATAGTTGATATTTTCAACACTTTATTTTTTTTTAAATCTATTTTTTCTAAAAGCATTTTATTCTCCTATTTTCTCTTATATTTTTCTAAAACATTTCTAGTAGCTTGAATATAAGCATATCCATAATTTCTATCAGGTTCTAAACAAGCCCCTTCTGCCCATTCATTCCAAGCATTTACAAATATCATTTTATCATCAAGTTCATCATTTTCTAATGTTTCTTTTACCAAATCTTCTAACCATGTTTCATATAGTTTTGGTGT
>MNRR01000022.1:50450-68658 GCA_001916055.1 Clostridium sp. 28_12 | reverse complement strand
TAATTTATGGTCAAATGGTCTTAAATAAGTCTTTTCGTCTACCATTCTTTTATAATCATATACAACTCCTTTAAAGTTTTTATTAAAGAATTTTAATTGATTATTCATAACTTTTATTTCCATTCCAAAAGGTGGAAATTCAACAAATCCATCAAATATATTTTTATATTCATCTGTTATATCAAATGTTTTTACTCCCATTATATATGCTTCACCAATACCAACTTCTCTTAGATAATTTCTCCAATTTTCAATCATTATTTGAACATTTGGTATTAATGTTGGCTTATATATTATGATTAATGGCTTTCCATCAATTTTTATATATCTTTCATCTCTAATATATTTTTCCATATCTTTTATACAATATATTAGTTTTTCTTCATCATAATTTTGGGCCATTAATATTTCTTTGTCTCCACCATCCCATCTCTTAGACCAATTTTCATTAGCCCAATTTATACAAAAATTAATATCTAAGTCTTTATTTTCTAAAATGATGTCTAGTGGTTTTTCCATCAATCTGTGTCTATCAAACCAATAATAATATATTGACCATCCATATATCCCATATTGTTTTGCAAGTTCTATTTGCTTTTTTATATTCTCTTTTTGTGATAAATCATAAAAACCTATATCATGAGGTAATTTGGGTTGCATTTGCCCTACAAAATGTGGAAATGCTTTTGTTACATTATTCCATTCTGTAAATCCTTTTCCCCACCATTCATCATTCTCTTTAAAAGAATGATATTGTGGCAAATAATGTGCAATTATTTTTACATCATTTTCTGTTTTTTTATAAGTTTTTTCGTTGTATGGAACAAATGTTGATTTTTTCTCAGGCTTTTCAAAATTATCATACATTTGGTCTACTAATTTTTTATAATCTTCTATATTAACATCATAATTATATTGTAGCCCCCCGTTTGCTTCCATTTGTTTTTGGTTTCTATAATTATGTATTGGTGCATATACTTTTGGAAAGTATGTTTGTAATATCTTTTTGACTAATTGCTTCATTCCTATTTTCTCCTTAAATAGCTTTACATTTATAACATAGAATGTTCTATATATATGTGCAAATAATGGATAATTGTACATTAACGAAAATTGTTTTATATATTTGTCATCCTCATATTTATACAAGTTCTTAAATGGCTTCTTACTTTTTAACACAATAAATTTTACATTCAATATTGATTTTAAATATTTTATTCCATCATCTACAATAGGCTCTAATTCTGGATTTAAAACATTCATTCTCTTCTTTAATACTTCTAATATTTGAATATGATTTGTTATTAAATGTCTTCTTAATCCTCTTGTAAATTTAAAAATTGTTTTAGTTGTTACATATCCAATTTGATTATTGCCATGTTGTCTATATTTTATTAATGGTGCTTCTATATAACCAATTTCTCCATATGATCCTGCAACTAAACCAATCCACCAATCATGTACTATTGGATATCCTGGTAATGGTAACAGTTTTTCTATTAGTTTACTATTAACAATTGTTGTACATCCTGTTATACAATTGGTCATTAAACAGCTTCTATAATCTCTACTTTTCTTTATTTTTTCTTTTATATTATAATCAGGCCAATATTCCCACATGGATGGATGTATTGTATTTAAATTTTTATCTACAACTTCTAAGTCTGAACAAACTAAGTTCAAATTTTCTGTTGTTATCTTTTTATATGATTCTTCAACTTTATTAGGTAGCCAAAAATCATCTTGATCAGATAGCATAAAATAATCTGCTGTAACAAAACTTAATAATTTTTCAAAATTTTTGTTATATCCTAAGTTTTTTTCATTTTTAATTATTTTTATCCTGCTATCCTTCTGAGCATATTCTTCTAATATTTTCCACGTATTATCTTTTGAGCAATCATCACAAATAATTAAATTAAAGTCTTTAAATGTTTGATTTAAAATACTATCAATTTGTGGTCTTAAATACTTCTCTCCATTATAAGTCGCCATCAATATGTCTACTTTCATTACTTGCTACATCCTTTCTTTTTAATTAAACATTTACGGTAAATAGTTTATTTTTTTCAAATTTCAAATTTACATTATAATTTGGATCTGGAATATTTAATTCTTTCTCCCATTTTTCAAAAAATTCATTTTTTCCAGTCTTATTTGTAATCTCTAAAGCTTCTAACTCGATATGTGGGTTTATTACATTTAGTTTATTATAATTTTTATATAATGAAAAAGCTAAATCTGATATAGCATCACTATAGTCCATTTTCTCGTCCAAATGCCCAACTTTTTCTAAATCACTTTTATTTACCATTATGCATTCTGACTTTATTATTGAATAATTTTGTACTACTGCACCTCTAGTAATATATCCAAAACTTCCAGCAACGTCTGTATAGTCTAAATATCCTATTTTGTCTTTATCCCTACCATATACTGTTCCATTATATTGTGAACTTGTATATTTATATATAATTCTTGGTGAGATAACTCCAACATCACCTCTTTGCACAAATCCTAATAATTGTTCTATAAAGTCTTTTGTTTTTATGTCTTGTATATCTTTTACAAACATTATTTGTTCACTATCTGTTTTTTCTATTAATTGATTTAATGTTTTTATAATATCTTTTGTTTCTATTTCTGTACTAGATTTTACTTTTGGCATATTTGATAATTCATTATATCCCTGTTTTTCTGTAATTTTTTTAGTTACTATTAAATTAATCTCAAAATTTTCGTATGTTATTTGTTCTATATCTTGTCTTAATTTATTTAAATCAATTCTTTCATCTTGTAAATATAACAACATATCTACTTTAGAATCTTCTTTTCTTTCATATACTGCTCTATTTCTTACAATAGCAACTCCAAATTCCATTTTTCCTTGAATCAAACCTTTTCTTTTTAAATGTTCTTGTACTGCATTTTTTCCAGCTTCAAAACAATATGGTTTTGCCTCTGCACTTCCTGCTGTGGAAGTTGGACATGCTCTCCAATGATATAAAATTTTAGGTATATGAACTACTTTCTTTGCATTTTCTACTGCTCTTAAAATCAAATCATAATCTTGACTTCCATCAAATCTCTCATTAAATCCTCCTAGCTTATCCATTAATTCTTTTTTGAATATACTAAAGTGACAAATGTAATTATAACTTGTAAACGTATCAAAAGAATAATCTGGTTTAAAATTAGGTTCATATCTAGTTTTTTTGTTTATATCTACAAATTTATCTTCATCTGTAAAAAGATATTCTGCATCTGGACTTTCATTTATTGCTTTTACTATTTCATATAATGAATTAAATGGTATTAAATCATCATGATCCAATAAAGCAACATAATCTCCTGTAACCATTTTTAGTGCCTCATCTGTATTTCCTGAAATCCCCTTATTTTCTTTTAGCACTTTATATTTTATTCTACTATCTTTCTTAGCTATTGGCTCTACAAAGCTTAATGGTTCAGTACTCCCATCAGCCAAACATAACTCCCAATTTGAATATGTTTGTTTTTGTACATATTTTATTAATTCTAGAAGATATTTTTTAGGAGTATTATATAATGGTACAACTATACTTATTTTAGGCTCATATTTAAATTTATAATTTCTTTGCTTTTTTAATTCTTGCTTTGAAGGTGTATTTTGCTTTATCCATTTATAATATTCCTTTTTTTCTTCATTAAAAAAGTGTTTTTTTACTTTTGCAGTAAATCCACTTATTCCATCTTGTTTTAATGAATTAGTCACTTTTTTTACCATATTCATAAAATTCCACATTCCTTTTCTATTTTTTTATAACTTTCTTTATATTTGATATTCCTTTAACAATTTTCCAACTTCTAGAATCATAAATTCCATCTAATTTTTTCTTTAATTCTTTATTCTCATTTGTCAAATAATATATTTGACCATTTAGTATTTCATTTTGTTTTAATTCTGTTTCTATTTTTTTCTCAAGTTCTATATTTTGATTTGAAATTTTGTTATTTTCACTCATTAATTTTTTATTTTTATCTTCTAAAATATAGTTATCATAAATAGGATTTTTGTGTTTTCTTTGATAAAAACTAAATACTTTTTCATCCATTATCTCTGCTCCTATTTTTCCATCTAATTTTTCAAACAAAGGAATATATTCTTTTATTTGCATTTTCTCATATAACTGATATTCTTCTATTTTATTTCTTAATTTTTCTACATTAACAATACTTCTATATACTAAAAATTCTACAGGTACATTTTCTTCTACCCATTCTTGGTCAAAAAACACACATTCTTCATCTATAATAAAGCAATTTTTTAAAATCATATCCCAATATCCATCTTTTAAATATCTAAACTTACTTAAAATATTTTTATCAATATCTGGTATATATTTTTCAAATATTGTTTTTTCATTTTCATCATATTCTGTGCTTATTGTTAATATTTTTTCTTTATATTTATTTAATATTTTTATTATTTCTTGTGGTCTTTCTATATTGTCAGAAACTAATTGAGATGCTAATTTTAGATTGATAAATTTGCTAACTACTTTGTCTTCATAAGCCTCATCTAAAATTTTAATGTTTTTACTATTTAAGTTTTTGATATTATCCATCATTTGTTCTAAATGTTTTTTTGATTTTGCATTTATACTTGTTTTTTCAACTGTGTTTTCTCTTATTTTTGTCATTAATTGATATTTTTCTTTTCTATAATTATTGAAAGACACATATTTTATATCATCCTTAAATTCATTTTGTGAAACTACGATAAAATAAGAATTTGCAAAAAAAGGAAACATTTTTTTATCTTCTTTTATTATAGCATCATATGCATCTACTTCACTATAGAATATTGAGCTACTATCCATATAATATGGAAAATATCCATTTATTTTAGAACTACTTGGTAAATATTCATCAGTAAATATTAAACTTGGTAATTTATAATCTGGTAAAGGATAAAAGAATTTATAATGATTCATTCCTGCTTCTTTTAAAACATTTTCAATTTTCTTTTTTCCCAATTTATATTGTTTATTACTGTTTTTATATCCTGTTATAGAATCAAATGTAATACCTGTACATTCATCTTTTTCACCTATATATGATTTTAAAGCAAATTTATTATCAGTTGCTATTAGTAGCTTTCCATTAGGTTTTAACATTTTTTTGCAATATAATATCATGTCTAATGCCGGATTTTCTGTATTGAAAATTTCTTGTGCATATTCTAAAATTCCAAATAAAGTTATATAATCAAACTTTTCTTCTAATTTGATTTTTGAAATTTCAGTAACTACTATATCTAAATTGTCTTTATCTGAATATCTTTTTAGGATTGCTCTTGCTCTTGCTTCATTAGGTTCAACAGAAATTACTTTAGCACATTTTTCACATAATGCTCCAGTAATTTCTCCTAAATGTGCTCCTATTTCTAAAACTGTAGAATCAGGTTCAAAATCATATGCATATACTAAGTTATTTCTGATATTTGATAAACCTAGCATAACAGAATCATTCAAATTTTCTTTTATTATATTTTCATAATTATCTTTTTCATTTGAATTTATATATTCAATTATCTTTTTTTCATCTTCTTTTAAAGATTCTAGATTTATCTCCATATCTCTCAATCCTTTTACTTATTTTTCTCAATTTTTATATCTGTGTCTAAACTTAAAATTCCTACATGTTCTTTAGATGAAATTATTTCAACTAATAAAGCATCATATTTTCTACTTAATACTTCTAACTCACCATTTGGCTTAAAGTGTGTACAACTGAATGATAAAGTATATTTATTAGGTGCAACTCTTAATCTTGTTTTAAATGAAACTTCTACTATATCACCTTTTTTAAATTTTCCTGTTGCTATTTTTTCAATTAATGTATTAGTTCCACAAACTTCTAGTCCATTAAAATCTTTTAATGTCATTGTAAAAATCGGTTCATTTACATCTGCATTAAATTTTATTTTTGATTTTAATATTACATCTTTTGCATTATCTATTGATTGTAAATACTTACCATTTTCATCAAATATACCATAGTCAATTACATCTGCTTGTCCATTTCCATATTCAATTATATTGTTGTTTTGATTAAAATGAGATTTCCATGTATTTTTTGCTTTCTCTTTTTTGAAATCTCCTTCTATACTTATTTTCTTTTTTTCTTCTTTCTCTGGTTGTATAGACTCATCTAATCCAACAATAATTTTTTTGTATCTTTCAACTCCTTCTTTAACTCCTCCATCAAAGATTTTCTTTCCAGAATTGATTATTATTGTTCTTGTACAGTTCTTCAAAACATCTGTAATACTATGCGTAACAAAAAGTATTGTCTTTCCTGCTTTTTTGAATTGGTCAAATTTTTTGAAGCATTTTAATTGGAATGCCATATCTCCAACTGATAAAACTTCATCAACTATTAATATTTCTGGATCTACATTTATAGCACATGAAAAAGCAAGTCTTGCAAACATACCAGAAGAATATGTTTTTACTGGTTGATATAAATGTTCTCCAATGTCTGCAAAATCTATTATTTCTTGTTTTCTTTCTTCTATTTGTTCATTTGTTAATCCCATAACCTGCCCATGTTGATATATATTTTCTATTCCTGTTAATTCCATATTAAAAGCTGTTCCTAACTCTAATAATGAACTTATTTTTCCTTTTGTTATAATTTCTCCACTTGTTGGCGTTACAACTCCTGTTACCATTTTTAATAATGTTGATTTTCCTGCACCATTTTTTCCTAATATTCCTAAAATCTCTCCTTTTTTTACTTCAAGGTTTAAATTGTCCATAGCTCTAAATGTTCCATGTCTTTGTGCTCCCGGAAAAACAGCCTCTATTAGTCTATCTTTTTTTGTAGGATACATTTTATATTCTTTTGTTAAATTTTTTATTTCAATTGCAATTTCTTTTTCTTCTTTTTTCAATCTTTTTTCACCCTTTCGTGCAATAATAATTTCTCATTTTATTGTTATTGTAATATCTCCATCTTTTTCAATAATGTTCTGTTTTACTCCTAAGTCTTCTATCCATTTTCTCGTTTCAAATGTTTTCCATGGTCCTGTATTTTCTCCTTCTCCATTATCATTGTTCCAAATCCATTCTGGAGTAGGCCATAAACATATTTTTGGTTGAATTTCTTTGTATAAATCTTCATTAGCTCCATTTTGTCCATGATGAGCAACTTGTACTATATCTGATTTTAGTTTTTCCTTCTGTGTACTAATTAGCTTCTCCCCACTTTCGACTCCTGTATCTCCTAAAAACAATATTGATGTTTTTGGAAGTAACATTTTTATTACCATACTCGAATTATTAAATGCATCATTTGTTATTTCAGGATTTTTTACGCCTAATATTTCACATTTAATAAAATCTATATTAATTACTTCATTTATTGATACTTCTTCTACTTTATCTTTTATTCTTTCATTTTGAAGTGCATTTTCAAATTCCTCAGCCTCAATTGCTCTTTCAACTGCATATTGTTTATACCATTCTATCTCATTCATAGTGTAATAAACTTTTCCAACTGAAATATTTGTATCTCTTATTAGCTTTATAAAAGCTCCTGCATGATCGCTATGTGGATGAGTAATAAACCATACATCTACTTTATTGCCTAATTCTCTAATATTTTTTTCTAAATTAGGTTCATCTTCACTGGTTCCTCCATCTATCACAATTACTTTTCCTTTTGAGTCTTTTATAATATATCCCATCATCTGTCTATGGCTATTAGCCTGTAACTGTGTTAATTGAATTTCTTTCTTTGAATTCATTATTAATATTAATAATATTGTTATTATTACAACCAAACTCAAAATCACTTTTTTATAGTATTTATTTTTTTTTGTTTTCTCCATTTTAATTTATCCTTTATCTTTTTTTCAATAATTTTAAGATAACATATCTTATATTGAAAAGTCCTCTTCCTATAAATGGCAAATTCATTATAATAAAGTTTAACACACAATAATTAAATGTTTCATTCCTATATAGTTCATAGAATATATGCCAATTTTTAAAATTAAAGTTTTTCTTTTTTTGCAACATCTTAAAATACTCTAGTGCTTTTAAATTTAATTCTTGCAATTCTTTTGGAAACTTTTCATTATTTGCTACATATGTTCCAAATACTCCTAACTTCACATTAATAAATAATTCTCTTACCTGATCTAACTTTTTAAATTTATGTGATATTTTATCTGTTCCAATTTGATTATTTCCATGTTGTCTATATTTTATATACTTTTCTGGCATATAAGCTAATCGTCCTTTTAATGAAATCATTAACGCCATCCAATAGTCATGTGGCACATATTTTGAATCATTAGGTATTGGCAATATATCTTTTATAAATTCTTTTTTAGAAAGTATTGTACATCCTGTAACACAATTATAAAGATAATTTACTTTATAACTATCAATGTATTTATTTATTTTTCTATTTAGTAACATAAAATCACCAAATGATGGATATATTGTATTTAGTTTTTCATCTACAACTTCTAAATCTCCAAAAACTAAGTCTGCATTTTTTTCTTTAAGTGTTTTCATTGACTTTTCTATTTTTTCCGGTAACCATACATCATCTTGATCTGATAACATATAATAATTGCTTTCTACTTTTGTTAATAAAAATTCAAAATTTTTTATATATCCTAAATTTTTATCTTGTAAATATATTTTTATTCTATTATCTATCTTTTTATATTCCTCTAATATTTTTCTTGTACTATCATTAGAATTGTCATCTGATATTATTAAATTTATATTTTGGTATGTTTGATTTAGTATGCTGTCTATTTGTTCTTTTAAGTACTTTTCTCCATTATATGTTGCCAAAAGAACATCTACTTTCTCCTCCATTTATTCCTCCATTATAATACATCTGCAAAATCTTTTTTGTTTTTATTAAATACATGATTTCCCCATAAGAATATTAGGATTGTAATGGTCCAAAATATTATTGTATAAATCCAATGTCCATCACTAATAATAGTTCCTCCCATAAACACTTCTCTTATTGCTGTAACTAAGTAAGTAAACGGTAAACATTTCATAGCCATTAATATTGTATGATGTTCAGCTATCATTCCTAATCCCCAAACTACAGGTGTTAACCACATACATATTTGCATTACTATAGATAATAAATTTGAAAAATCCGGTACTAAAGTTGTAACTGCTGATGTAAATCTTGTTAATGCTATTATAAATGCATATGCCGCTATCAAAACATATATCAATTCTAATACATTAGGTATATATCCAAATATTATGCACACTACTGCTGCTATTAGAAATAAAAATATTGATACTACACTATTTCCAACTATTGATATCATTGGTATTGCATCTACAGGGAACACTACCTTTTTTACTAAATATGCATATGAACGTATTGCTCCACTCGCTCCCATTATTCCATCATTCAAGCACATCCACATTGCCATCCCTGGTAAAAACCATACTACATATGGCGAATTTCCTTCTCCTGATGTTTTAAATATAAATTGAAATACTAATACATACATCATCATAAATATAAATGGTTGTAAAAATCCCCATATACTCCCTAAACTTGTGCTTGCAAATCTATTCTTAAAATCATTTTTTCCTAATCTTATTATTAATTTCCTATTTTTTATTACTTGTTTTATAAATTCCATATTTCCTCCACCGTCTCATATTATTTTCCATTTTATTTCATTTTCTTTTGTTATTCTACTATAAGAGCTATTTAAAGTCAATAATTAGACTCTAAATAGCTCAATTTTTTCATCATATTTATCTTAAAAATTTCAAATATCCTAAAACAGGAAAATGAAACAAAACAATTTCTCTAATCATCTTTTTGCCCTGATTTTTCCCAGCCAAAATCTTAAAAAAACCACCTAGTTTAAGATTAACTTTTTTACTTTCTAAAATACAATTATAATATTTTTCTGCCTCTTCTATAAACTCTTTATCACTTTTAATATGTACATACTCTTTACACATTTCAATTCCGCCAAGATATGCCCTATCAATAGCATCTTTTCTATATTCCAGAAAAGATTTATAATCATTTCCATTCTCTTGTTTCCATCTATTTAAATTTTGACTTAAACTTCTCCCTCCAAAAACATTAGTACTATGTAATCTATAATCAAAAAGAGGCTCTTCAATATAGCTTATTCCCTTTCCTTCATTTGCAATAAATGCTGCAAGCCAATCATGAGCAATAAAATTCTTTTTGAATGGAATCATTTTATCTTTAACTGATTTTGTAATAATTTGTGAACAACCTATTCCAACACATCTCGAAATGGCCAATTTGCTTTTTCCATCAACTAAAGGTACATTTTTGTATTTAAAATAATCATCATGTAAAACAATTCCATCTTCGTCAACTTGTCGACAGTTGCAATAAACCATGTCAACATCTTTTTCTTTAAGCTTTCTCAAACTTTTTTCGACTTTATCTTTATTCCATATATCATCATGATCAGAAAACATTATATAATTTGCTTTTGATTGTTTTAACAAAAATTCGAAATTTTTATTGTACCCTAAATTTTTTGGCTGAATATATAGCTCTATCCTTTCATCTTGTTCTTTATATTTTTTTAATATTTCCGCAACATTAGTATTGGTAGAATTATCATCACTTATATATATTCTTATATTTTTATATGTCTGCTTTAATATACTTTCTATCTGCTTTTTCAAATATTTTTCATTAGTATTGTATGTTGTAACTAAAATATCAACTAATTCTTCCATATTCTATCCCTTTTCTAATTTTTCATTAAAGTATAACTTTGTAATTAATTTCAATTCATTAAGTGATTCATCTTTTAAGTTGAATGAAAATAACTTTTTAGGTGGTGCCATAACAATGTATTTAATAGCATTTTGCGTACTTTCACTCATTTGCAAACAACTTTTATCTTGTTTGCCACATGTACTACATTTGAATCCATTATCTCTTAAACTAAAATAAGATATTTCTTCTTTTTGTTTACAATTTGCACATTCTGTAATCCTTGGTGTAAAACCTAAAAAACATAACAATTTTAATTTGAATATGCTTAATATTAATTCTGGATTTTTGTCTGTTTCTGATAATGTATATAATGTGTTTAAAAATAATTGTAAAATTTTATAGCAGTTTTCATTCTCTTCTGTTACATCTCTAATTATTTTTGTCATTTCTACTGCATAATTCAGTTTGTCCAAATCTGTTCGTAGTTTGTAAAATACTTCAATGGTCTCACAAGAATTTATATTATATGTATTTGCACCTCTATACAATAGATATTCTCCAAAGCATAAAAACTGTGTTCCGGCAAGCAAGGCGCTTCTTTGTCTTCTAGCGCCTTTTGCTACACATGATATTTTTCCTAATCCTGGTGTTAACATTGTTAACATTTTGTCATAATCACCTAAATTATTTTCAGAAATTATTATGCCACTCATCTTTATTGTTCCCATTTTGTTCCTCCATTGGTTGTTTAAATTGGTTATCTAGTTGTTCTTCTAAATTTTGTATTTGTTTCAATTCTAAAAAAGTATCTAAATTTCCTGTATTTTTAAATGTATTCCATGCAATTTTTTTAATCATAAGCTCACTTCCTCTAACTCTATCTTTCGCAATTTGTATACAAATTATGCATATGTTTCTATTGTAGTTTGAATTTTTTTACTATTGAAGTATCGTCTTGCCAATCTTCTTTAACTTTTACCCACGTTTTTAAATTTACTTTTGTTCCGAAATTATCTTCCATATCAATTCTCGCAGCTTGCCCTATTCTTTTTAACATACTTCCATTTTTTCCTATTATAATTCCTTTATGTGAATTTCTTAAACAATATATTGTAGCTTCAATGTCATATATTGGCTCACCTTTTTGGTTTTTTCTAAATTTCATTTTTTCAACTTCAACATATATCCCATGTGGCACCTCATCTTGTAAAAACATTAATGCTTTTTCTCTTATTGTTTCTTCTGCAAGTTGTCTTAATGTTTGATCTGTATACTCCTCAGTATCATAATATGCTGGCCCTGGTTTTAGGTTCTTTTCTATTTCATCTAAAATAATATCTCTATATTTTGATTGCAAAGAGGAAATCGGTATTACAGCTTCAAAATGATATTCTTTTTGATACATATCTATTAACTTCAATAGTTTTTCTCTTTTTACTAAATCGATTTTGTTTATTATCAATATAGCTTTTTTATTTGATTCTTTTATTTTTTCAAGAATTCTCATATCTCCTCTGCCTATTTCTTCGCTTGTTGCTTCAATTACAAATAATATTAAATCAATTTCACTTATAACTCCAAATGATGTCTCTATCATTGTTTCATTTAGTTTTGTTTTTGGTTTGTGTATTCCTGGTGTATCTATAAATATTATTTGTGAATTTTCTCTATTTGCAATTCCTCTAATTGCTGTTCTTGTAGTTTGAACTTTATTTGCTGTTGCTGCAACTTTTTCTCCAACTAATAAGTTTACTAATGTTGATTTTCCAACATTAGTTCTTCCTAACATTGCAACAAATCCTGATTTGAATTCCTTTTCCATTTCGCATTCCTTTCCTAAATCCCAAGTGTATCATCTTTTACTGTATATTCTAAGACATTGATTGTTTTAATAATTAATTTTGAAGCAATGTCATCTTCATCTTCTAATCTTCCAACTCTTATTACTTTTTTGCTTTCAAGAGTTATATCTGTATCTAAAATATTTACTAACATTCTTGTATCTTTATCCATACCTACTGGCAGTGTTTTATTTTGATTATCATAATACACACAATTTGTAAATGCTATTGCTTTTACTCCTTTTTCAAAATTCATTTTATATAAATTTACTTTGCCACTTTCAGTTTCTGTTAATGCATTTTCAATCTCTTTTTCTGGATTTAAATTAAATACATTGAATTCATTTGTATCAATATTTTCTTCTTCTTCTACCCACTTATAACCTGCAATATCTTGTTGCAAAGCATTCTTTTCTAATGCCTCATCTATTATATTTATAGCATTTTCCAGTGCAGCTCTATATTCAGCAGTTTTCATTGATTTTGCTACTCTTAGTATAGCATATTTATTTTTAGGGTGTTCTCTATGTGATTTGTTAGCAAGTTTAGTTATTTTTCTTGTATCTTCTGATAACCCACCAAATATATCAATAACATCTTCTTCTGTTATATCTTTTTCTTCTTGTAAATCTTTTTTGATTTTTTTCATATATTGTTCTAATTCTTTAGCTGTTGGTGATTCTGTTTTTAATTTATTTATTACTTCTAATTGATTTGTTGTAGTTAAATAAACATCGTCTAATTCTTCTTTTGATAAAATTTTTCTTTGAATTTCATCCATTGTTTCCCCAAACTCTTCAAAGTCTTCTTCATAATCAAATACTTTTGAATGTGGTTTTATACTTTCTTGCTCTTTTTCTCCTTCTTCTAATGCTTGTACTTCATCTTTATTACTGTATTTCCAAAATTCAAATATACTTTTTTTATGACTATCTATTTCTTCTATAAATGCTGTTGCGTTTTCGATTTTCTTGGTCAAATTTAAATTTTTTAATTTTAAGGCATTTATATCCATTTTCGTGTTTTTTAAGTTATTTTCTTTTTCTAATGTCTCTTTACCTTTTTGAATTAGTTCTTCTAATGTATATTGAACTTTTAAGTTTTCTTCAATCTTTTCTTTTACGATTTTTATTTCATCCACTTTTGTTTTTTCAACTTTTTCTTTTACTTTATTTTTCTTTCCACTATATTTAAAGAAATATTTTACTTTTCCAAAGAAAGTTTTCTTGCATTCTAAAAATGTTGAAATTTGCTTTTCTTTACTTAAATATTCAATATCTAGTTCCTGTGATTGCTTTTTTAATTTTGATAATTTTTCTTGTAATGAATTGTTCTTTTCAACAACCTTTTTTTCCATATCTAATAATCTTCTATATTCATCATTTACCCAATTACTTAACTCATCATATTTCATCAATTGGTCATTATAGTAAAATTCTAAGCTTCCTTGTTTGTCTATCCTTGTCTGGAATTCATAATAATTTGGTAATTCTGATTGTACTATAAATAGTGCCTTTACTAGTTTAAAAAACTTTGTTGCTTCTATTTTATTAGAAAGTTTTACTTTATAATCTGATTTTATTTTTCCATATACTTCTGTTTCTCCAACAATTTGCAAACTTGCTTTTTCTGTTTTATCATATACTTCATAAATTGATGCCCAGTCTTTTGTAAATAGCCATAAATAATTTTCTAGACTTTGGATTTCTGTTTTGTTTAATAATTCTCTTGTATATTCTGCATTACTAATTGGTACAAATATTTTTCCTGCTTTCTTTTTTTCTATTTGCTTTTTTAATACATAGAAAAATGTTGAATAATCTTTATCTTCTGTAGGAACTATCATAAAATATTGATCTGTAGCTTCTGCATAATATATTTGCCATAAATAATTTCCTGAATATCTTACTTTAAATGGTATCTTTTTGTTTATAGTTTGTTGCTCTTTTTCTATTTTTTCAATTTCTTCTATTTTTACTTCTTCTAACATTTTTATAAATGTTTCATAATCATGTTGTTTTCTTTCGTTATTTTCGTCTGGCTCTAAGTAATCTGCTAAAGGACTTGCTTTTGAATATTTTTCTTTTATATCATCTAATCTATTTGTTGGTGATAATAATATTTGTATTTCTTTTGGTGAAACAAATCTATATTGTCTATATTTTTTTTCATCAAACCCTGAATTTGGTCTGAATTTTAAATCTTCTACTAATTTTAGTGTTTTTGGTATTTCGTCCAAGTTTAAGCCTATATACTCTAACTTTTCTTTCATCTCTTGAGTCTTATTTTTCTTTTCCAAAGTAGCTTCTCCTCTCAATCCTTTTTTCATATATATTTTACTATGCAATATTAAAAATATCAAGATTTTTATTGCTATTTTTATTTTTTACCACATTTTTTAAAATATCCCTTGACAAATTTAAAATTAGCTATTATAATAAAAAAAGTTCATCGTTTTAGCGATATGGCGAAGTAGCTCAGTTGGCTAGAGCATCCGGTTCATACCCGGCAGGTCGTAGGTTCGAATCCCACCTTCGCTACCATATACTAAAAAAGAAGCATATATTTATTTTATATACTTCTTTTTTTTTTATTTTTCTAAGCTTTTATATACAACATTTCCGTTTTCATACTCTACAGTAAGTTTATACGTATCATCCGAACTTGAACTAAATTCAAAGTTTATTGTATATTCATTTGAATCTACTGATTCTATAGAAATCAATTTTGCATTTAATATCCCAACACCAGATCTTACCTCTACCATAACATCTTCATTATCTACTTTAATTGAATTATTATTTTGCACTGCCTTAATAACGTTGACTTCTTTTCCAAAAACTTTTTTAGCGCTTTTTTCTACATCTGTTATTGATGCTTTCCCATAAATCTCTCCATCGTCTTCATATGACTTAAAAATCTTTCCTTCTGAACTATCTGGTAGCATTAAAATCATTTCCTTATCTGAAAAATTTTTTTGGCCAAAATCTTTATTTGAAATCATAGTATCTATGAATACTGTTTGATTTTTTACCGCTTTATTAAATATTTCTTGCTTTTCAGATTCACTTAATTCCTTATTTTGCTTTTCATTATCCGTAAAATTATTAGCATTTACTATATTGGAAATATTATCTATTTTCTCATTTAAATTATCTACTTGCGTCTGTAATTCTGCCGCTTTCTTGCTTTCCTCTACTTTCTCATTTTGAATTTTATTCATAAATATTCCCATAATAATTATTACAATTATAGCTAGAAACAATAAAACAGTTAGTAATCCTAGTTTTTTCTTACTTTTTTCTTCCATTTTTTCACCCCCTATCTTTTGTAAAACTTATAATTATTCTAACATTCTTTTTATTTTTAATCAATATATTGAAACTTTTTTCGACAAAAAGAAGATAGAAAAATTATTCTCTATCTTCTTTTTTGGTTCAATTGAGAGACTTTATCAGTTTGATTAAATCCTCTCTTTGTTTTTTGGACAACCCTTTAAGTACTCCAATTAGGAATAACCCTGCATCTGCATACTTCGCTCTTTCTACTGCTTCTGCATTTCCAAGTAATCTGTCAGCACTTATTCCAAGTACTTCTATCATTTTGCATAAAGTGAGAGCTGTTGGCACTGCAGTACCTTTAAGATATTTGTTTACTCCTGAAACTGATATACCAATTCTTTTGGCAAGCTCAGTCTGTGACATCCGCTCCTCCTTCAAAACCTTTCTCAGATTTTCTGCGAAAATCTGTTTTTTGTCTTCTCGACAGTTAATGCTTCTCTCTAATTTCTCTTCAGGAATACCAAAATAATCTGCTATCTTTTTGAGGTTCCGCTTACTAATGTTTGTAGCCCCAGAAACATAATTACTTATAGTTGAAGTTGAAATTCCTGTTTCTTTAGCTAGTTTTTTCTGTGTAACATTTTTTTCAATTAAAAGTTCTTTTAAGGTCATCTTATTGTCCTCCTTATAATGTTTTTCAACTAATGAAACAAATATATTATACCATATATTTATGTTAATTTCAACAATTTAAGATAATTTATCTTCTCTTATAAGCTCTACAATTACTACTAAAAGTATTTTGAGTGTTTCCCACTTGTGTTGAGTCCGATAATAAGTTGGCACTTTCTGTTCTTCCACAGCATCCGCATCCAGGATTTTCGTCATAACAATTTATTGAATTTCCGTTTATGCTTGCTACCACTTCTCCATTTTCGTTTACTATTCTTAATACAGAATTATTTGAAGTATTATTTTCGTCATCATCTCTATATGGATTATGGCAATTCATGCATTTGTTATTCCTAAAGAAGCATGAACTTTTGAAAACACAATCTAAGAAGGCAGAAACAAAAGCTACAATTCCTAATATTATAGCTAATCCCACTAATGTTAAATTAGATAAAATTATTGCAACCAATAAAGCTATTGAGAAAAATATAAAGCCAACTAGCAAAGGACATCTAACTAATCTATTTATAAAAATTGCTAGCACTATTGTTACAAGTACTACAGCTAAAAAAATAAGTATATTCATATATCTCATCCTTTCAAGATAAATTTGTATGTTTCGATATATATTATGAATATACTTATTTTCTTGTTACTAATCATAAATTACTTTCATTAAATATAATCCATTAGGTGGTAATGTCTTTCCTGCATTCTCTCTTTTTTTATTTTCTATTATTTCAGGAATTTTATTTGATTCTATCTTTCCCAACCCCACTTCTACTAACGTACCTGCAATTATTCTTACCATATTATATAAAAAGCCATTTCCTGTGAGTTCAATAATTATTCTATCTCCCTCTTGATAAACTTCTGCTTTATATATTGTTCTAACACTACTTTTACTACTTGTCCCACTAGCTTTAAATGCTTTAAAATCATGTTCTCCTTCAAAAAATTTTACAGCTTCTTTCATTTTTTCTACATTTAATTTTTGAGGAATATGTGTTTCTAAATTTCTATATATTGCTGTACCTTCTGGCGTATTATTAATAACATATCTATATGTTTTTTTCTTGCAATTTAATCTACTATGAAATCTTTCATCAACTTCTTCTGCTTTTTTTATTACTATTGACCTTTTCAATTTAGAGTTTATTGCTATTGCAAATTTATCTATTGGAATTTGTGAATTGGTTTTAAAATTTGCAACTTGTCCAAATGCATGCACACCTGCATCTGTTCTTCCAGATGCATCTAATTGTACTTCTTCTCCTGTTATTTGTTTAATTGCTTGTTCTATTGTTCCTTGTATATTTAATTTAGTAGGTTGTTTTTGCCATCCATTGAAGTCTTTTCCATCATATTCTATTGTTAGTTTTATATTTCTCATTTCTACCATTCCTTTATGTCAAAAAGATGGCTTATTTTGCCACCTTTTCCGATTTTGTTTTATCTTTTTTCTTAAAAAACTTTTTTATTTTTTCTTTAATTTTTTTACTTTCTTCGTTTGCTTTTGCTTCGTTTAATCTTTTTGTAACAATATTGCTTATTAGAATCTTTTTTAAAGCATCTTCTCTAACGTCTGCAATTAATGTTCCGTCTTTTGCAACAGATACTTTGCCAGTTTCTTCTGAAACTATTATT
>MNRR01000022.1:50064-50430 GCA_001916055.1 Clostridium sp. 28_12 | reverse complement strand
ATCAGATTCTTTTGAAATACCAATTCCTGCTCTATGTCTAGTTCCTAGTTCTTTTGCTATATCTTGGTCTCCTGCCAAAGGCAACATACATGCTGCTGCTGCAATTCTATTATTACTTATTACTACAGCACCGTCATGTAAAGGTGTATTTGGAACAAATATATTTACTAATAATTGTGGTGATACTTCTGAATCCAATGGAATTCCAGTAGCAATTATATCTTTTATTTGAATGTCTCTTTCTATTACAATTAGTGCACCTGTTCTTTTTTGTGCCAATTCATATACTGCAATAACTACTTTATATATGTCTTCTTTTGTTTTTGTTATTATGTCCTTATCAAATCCAAAAAATCTTGAAAATTT
>MNRR01000022.1:0-50035 GCA_001916055.1 Clostridium sp. 28_12 | reverse complement strand
ATTATTATTAAAATTACTCCCCAATCCATAACTGTTGATAAAATATAATTTAATATATGTAATTTTAATAATCCACTTAGTGCTGTTGCAATTACTAAAAAGGCTATTCCTTTTACTAATTGCCAAGCCCTGGAATCTTTTACAATTCTTAACAATTCATATGCTAAAAATATTACTATTACTATATCTAATATTAACGAGATTAATTTTATTGGATATTCTTGATACATTTGTATATATGTTAGTATATTTTGTTCGTAAAATCTATTTAATACTACTCCTATATTCTCCATATTTATCCATTTCTCCTCTTAAGTTATATTTTTATAACTATTTTATGTTTGAAACTACAAAATATATGCATGTTGAACAAGATGCTAAAACCATTAATACCAATAAAAATGATGCCATTATCTTTGTCAATACTGTACGCTTATCTATTCTATTCTTTACTTTTATCTCTACTTGTTTTTCCTTTTTTTCTTTTTTCATGTTTTATCATTCCCTTCGTTTATCTATACAATTTCTATTATAACATAAATTTCTTTTTTTGCAATACCTTTTTTTGCACACTTGAGATCGCTTTTTTTCCGTGCAATTTTGCACACTTGAGATCGCTTTTTTTCCGTGCAAATTTTAAGATATTTTATATATTTCTAAAATTTTCTTCTCTGATTCATGTACTTTATTTTCATCATTTCCACAAATATATGCTAAGAAATCATTAACCATTACTTCATCTCCAACTTTTTTGTTTAAAACAATTCCCACATCTGGTTCAATTTTATCATCTTTATTAACACGTCCTGCCCCTAAATAGCATGCTAATTTTCCTATCTCTTCTGCATTGATTTCTTTAACAATTCCATCTTCTTCCGCAACTACAGCAATAGTGTATTTTGATTTTTTGAATTTAGTCGTATCTTCTAAATATGAAATATCTCCGCCTTGATTTTTTACCATCTCTTCAAACTTGTTGAATGCTGCTCCATTTTCAATATTTTTTAACATTTTTAGTTTGTTTTCTTCAATATTCTCGCCTTTTCCAGCTAATTGAAGCATATTGGCTCCAAGCTCTAATACAACATCTTTTAAATCTTTTGGCATATTACCCTTTAAAAAATTTATTGCCTCTATAACTTCTAATGAATTTCCAACAGCATATCCCAAAGGTTCATCCATTGGTGTTAATACACATCTTACTTCTCTTCCCGCAAGCTTTCCTATTCTAATCATTTGCTCTGCTAGCTTTTGTGCATCTTCTTTATTTTTCATGAATGCACCTTTTCCAACTGTAACATCAATAACTATTTTGTTAGCTCCGCTTGCTATTTTTTTGCTCATTATACTTGATGCTATTAATGGAATATTTTCAACACAAGAAATAGCATCTCTTAATGCATATATTTTTTTGTCTGCTGGTGCTAAATTCATTGTTTGCCCAATCATACTTATTCCAACTTTTTTTACATCTTCTATAAAATCCTTTATACTTATATTGGTTTTATAACCTGGTATAGATTCCATTTTGTCAACTGTTCCGCCAGTGAAGCCTAACCCTCTTCCTGACATCTTTGCAACAGGTACACCTAAAGAAGCAATTATTGGTAATAGAATAATTGATACTTTGTCTCCTACTCCACCTGTACTATGTTTATCAACAACATTCTCTCCAAAGCACGACAAATCTAACACTTCTCCTGAATGTGCCATTGCTAATGTCAAATCTGTTATTTCTCTATCATTCATTCCTTTTATATATATTGCCATTATAAGTGCAGCAGCTTGATAGTCTGTTATATTTCCAACTGTATATTCTTTAACAAAATATTCTATTTCTTGTTTTGTTAATTCTTTTGAGTCTCTTTTTTTTGCTATAATATCTAATATATTCATTTGTATCCTCCTAAATTTTAAATAAAGTGTGTTGTAAAGCTTCTTCTATGTATCGGACAAAGTCCGCACTCTTTTATTGCTGCAATATGTGCTGCTGTTCCATATCCTTTATGTTTTTCAAATCCATATTGTGGATATACTTTGTCCCATTCTCTCATTATCCTATCCCTTGTAACTTTTGCAATTATAGATGCAGCTGCTATTGAATAACATTTAGCATCTCCTTTTATTATTGATTCATATGGAATTCCTAAAGTATCTATATGGTTTAAAGCATCAACTATAATTAGGTCTGGCTTTACAGTTAATTCTTGTAATGACATTGTTAGCCCTTTTTTGGTGGCATTCAATATATTTATTTCATCAATTTCATCTTGTCCTATAATTCCTACTCCGTAGCTGATAGCTTCTTCTATAATTTGGTCATATAATTTTTCTCTTTTTTTCTCTGAAACTTTTTTAGAATCATTTACCCCCTCAATCATTGAATCTGATGGCATTATAACACTTGCCACTACTACTGGCCCTGCAAGTGGTCCTCTTCCCGCTTCATCAATTCCACAAATCATATTAAATCCTTTTTCTCTTAGTTCTTTTTCCTGTTCTTTTAATAATAGTAATCTTGCTTCTTCTTTTTCTTTCAACTTATTTCGTCCTTTCTTTCGCCCGATATTCTAATCATCAATTAATTGTGTTAATGTATGTTTCCCATTATATCCTTTTGTGCTTATTACTTCTACCATTGTATTTTTAAAATCATATTTTACTATAATATATCCATATTTATCTATACTATAATTTTGTATTCCTATATCTTTTAAATCCTCATTATTTAAGTAATAGCAATTGTCATCTATTTCAATTTCTTGTGGCACATTTTTTTCTATATCTGATCCTTTTACTAAAATTCCCTTTAAATTTTCTTGTTTTGCTTTAGTTATCTTTTCTTTATCTTCTTCTTTGTTTTCATCAAGATTGGCTGTTTGAAAACAAACCTTTTCTAAGTCTTTTTTGGCTTCTGCTTGTACTACTAACATATCTGTCCTTAAATCTTGTATTTCTGTTTCATTTAACATTTCTTTTACATATTTTATTGCAAATACTGCTACAATGATTATTAATAAAATAATGAATAGCAATGTCGGTAATGCAACACCTTTTTCATCTTTCATACTTAATCTCATTCCTTCCTTAATGTTCAAATTCGGTTGGAAAAGAATTAAATTTTGACGTAGCCAAAATTGTAATTATTTTTCAACCCTCTACATTCTTTCATAAGTTATGTATTTATATTATATATGTAGTCAAGTTCATTTTCAAGAAAATAAAGAAAAATATATTGTTTTTTACATTTTTTTCACAATTTTTTCACAATTATAGTGTATCCTATGTAAAGTAAATAAATAAATAGAGGAGGTCCTTTAAAATGGATGATAACGAAAACAGATTTGAAGTTATTTCAAGTAAAACTTCAAAAGCAAACTTTAAACACACAAATGGATTTGGAAAAACTGTTCTTTTACCGTTTTGTAGTGGAATTGTGGGATGTGCTTTAGTAATAGGAACATGTTTTGGTGTTCCTTCTATAAAAAATAAAATAATTGGAGAAACAAATTCTAAGTCGACAGTACAAACTTCTACTGCAACAGGTACAACATCAAATTTAGTATCACTTTCTAACTATTCAAATACTGCTGTTTTTGCAGCAAATAAAATTTTACCTTCAATAGTTGGAATAGAAGTTACCTATACTGCAACTTCAAACTCAATTTTTTCATTTGGTGCACCTCAAACATCAACTGCAACAGCAACAGGTTCAGGAATAATAATAAGTGATGATGGATATATATTAACAAACAACCACGTTGTTGATACAAGTTCTTCAAATTCTTCTTATTCTTATTATGATATTTCTGATGCAACATCAGTAAAAGTAAAATTAAATAGCGGTACTTATGGTGATGATGATACATATGATGCAAAAATTGTTGGTAAAGATTCTCAAACAGATTTAGCTGTTTTAAAAATTGATAAAACTGGTTTGACTGCTGCTGAATTTGGAGATTCTGATCAAGCTGTTGTTGGTGAGTTCGTAATGGCTGTTGGTAGCCCTCTTGGATTAGACACAACAGTTACTCAAGGTATAATCAGCGCTGTTAATAGAGAAGTTGAGTCTGATGGCACAAAATATGTTTGTATTCAAACAGATGCTGCTATAAACTCTGGTAATAGTGGCGGTGCTCTTGTAAATAGTGAAGGAAAAGTTATTGGTATCAATACATTAAAATTATCTGGTAGTGGTGTTGAAGGAATTGGATTTGCTATTCCTATAAATTCTACTCTTGATGTTACAAACCAATTAATTGACCACAACAAAGTTATAAGACCTTATATAGGAATTAGTGGTATAACCTTAGATGATTCTACAGCTAAAAAATATAATTTAGTTGTTGGTGTTTATGTTAAAACTGTTCAAAATTTCTCACCAGCAGAAAAGTCCGGATTACAATCAGGTGACGTTATAATTAAAGCTGATGATAAAGATATTACAACTATGGATGAATTAAA
Organism: Clostridium sp. 28_12; assembly: GCA_001916055.1. Classification (GTDB taxonomy): domain Bacteria; phylum Bacillota; class Clostridia; order TANB77; family CAG-508; genus CAG-269. Next base: position 45,571 of record MNRR01000022.1, on the reverse strand, counting down.
TAATATTAAAAATTCTCATAAAGTTGGTGATACTATGAAATTAAAAATTAATAGAAAAGGTGAAGAAAAAGAATTAACAGTAACACTTGAAGAAACTCCCTAATTTTTCAAATTTTCACTTTTAGTTCACACAATGAACAAATTTAATTGGTATATTATAAGCATAGTCAGTAAGAACTGATTAATAAACATCCCCTTTTATTTTCAAAAACGGCCTAGTTAAACTAGACCGTTTTTATTATATTAATGTGAGGCTTATTCTTCTACATTATTACTACATCCATTTCATTAGTATTGTTTTCGTTCCCATATGCATATATTATATATAATGCATTATCTTTTCCCATAAAATATTCTGTAACATTATTTATACTATACATATCACTTGTATAATCTCTTTTATACATTGTATATCCTAACTTTTCAAGTTCTTCTGATTTTTCTTGTTGTGTTCTTATTTCTTCTTTTATCTTTTGATTTGCTTCTTTTTTTGTTATTCCTTTTGCATTTAGCATGTCATCTATTGTATATTCTTTCTGATTTGTTAAGTCATAATTATATGTTTGTATTATATCTCTTTGAGCATTCGTCCCTTCTTTTAATGTTGACCTTACTACTAATGACATTATGTTATTTGCAATATATGCCGTATAATCTACTGTATATATTGCATTGTTATTTTGTGTATTTATAATGCTTTTTGCTTTTTTCTCAAACGTATCTTTTATTTGAGTATTAAACTCTTCAATTATAGGATTATTTATATTTATATATGGGATATTTACTTTTAATTCATAATCATTTATTTTACTATCATTATTTTGATATCCTAAATAAACAATTTCTTTATTTGATTCTATTTTGTTTATTTTATAACTATTGTTTTCTAAATAATTTACCTTATTCTCAAATATGCTATAAAATTCTTCTTTATGCTGACTCTTTTGGTCTTCTGTTAATTGTGGCAGTTTTGATACATCTCCATTTGATGTGTTAACCTTTACGATTTGAAATATAACTGCCGCTATAATTGCAATTGCACATACTGCTAATATTCCTATATAAAATATTTTTAATCTTTTGTTTTTCTTGCTTTCATCTTCTATTACTACATTCATGTTTTTTCCTCCGTGGTTATATTGTAATATTTATTATAAAAAATTGCAATACTTTTATTATTTTTTCATATATTTCATTTTGGTCGCCATTCCTCCTCTTATATGTCTTTCTGCTTTATTTTCATCTAGTATTTCTCTTACTTCTTTAGCTAACATTGGATTTATCTTTTCTAATCTTTCAGTTACGTCTTTGTGTACTGTGCTCTTACTTATGCCAAATTTTCTTGCTGCACCTCTCACCGTATCTTTCGACTCTATAATATAATGCGCCAAATTGATTGAGCGTTCTTCTATTTCTTTTTTCTCTATCATTGACGTATTGTGTAAAACTATTTTTTTCATTATGAAACCCCCATATGAATACTTTTGTTTAATTGTATTCACACAGAGGTTGTATTAGAACTTTTGTGTTATATCAATATATTGCATTTAAATTTTACACTGTTTTACCTTGTTCCGAGTTCTTCTAATGATACCTAATATTTTTTACGATTATCTGGAGCAATATATATTAGAAATGTTGTTATATTTTTCAACTAATGCAAATGTCACTCCAATAAACCATTCTGAAAATTTTCCTTTCATTTCTTCTTCTCCTATATCTTTTGTACAATTATTTTTTTATAATTGAATATATTACTTTATTGTTCTTTTCTCCTGTTTTTTCATTAACTATTCTGTTATGTAATATTGCTTCTTTTTCAAAATCAGTATACTCTAGTACTTTTTCATTTATTTTGTATAATTCTGATCCATCACAACATTCATATGAGATAACATCAAATCCTTTTTCAAATAAATGAAACACTATATCATTTATTGCTTCTGCATATAATTTTTCTTTTCCAGCATTTACCCAACTCTTTCCTACTACAAACTCTATTTTACATGTTTTATTCTTACTAGAAATGTCATATATACGTATGAATCCAGCCACTTCTTCAGTTCCTTTAAATATAATTGCTAATGTATATCTTTCGCCTTTACCATCTCCAAGTCCAATTTCTATCATTTGTTTTGTTTCTTCTGCACTTGTATGAACTCTATAATCTGATAAATCTGCTATCTCTTTTATTCCTGCCCAGTTCTTAAAAGCCTCTTCTGCATCCTCTGTTTGGAATTTCCTTAATAATATATTTTCTGATTCAATTTTTTTCATAATAAACTCCCCCTTAAATTATTTATATCTTATACTTTCTTTAATAATTCCTCTATTTTTCCGTTCTATTACCACTCTTTCCTCTTCAAGTCTTTGTAGTTCTTGTTTTTCGGTCTTGATATTAACACTTTTTTCTTTTTTTAGGCTTTTCAGGTATTTTTTAATATTCAAATTATAATCGTTTTTTCTTATAATTTCTGCACCCACTTTTATAGAATAATTAGAAATTTCACTTTTATTTTCATATGTTTTTATAATCTTAGACTGATTTTCTTCTGATAAACTATTTAATTTTCTTCCTTTTATATATTCTTTACTTGCATCTATATATATAATATCCTCTTCTCTATATTTTTTTTGTAAAACTAAAATTATAACTGGTATTTTAGTTCCATTAAACATTTTTTCAGGTAATGATATTATTGCTTCTATATAGCCATTATCTACTAAGTATTTTCGTAGATTACATTCACTTATTGTTTTCTTAAATAAAAATCCATGTGGTAATACAACTGATATTTTTCCACCTTCTTGTACACTTTCTAACATCATTACTATAAACTTAGAATAACTACTTGCATTCTCAAAAACTCCATATTTATAAAGCATGTTGTTTAATTTCTTATCACCTTTTTGCATATTATTTATAGCAAATGGTGGATTAGCAACTACATAATCTACTTTCGGCATCTTATCTATTTTTATATTGTCTATCCTTTTGTTTTCTATATTATGTAACCATAAATTTGTCATACATATGTTGTAATTACTTATATTGCTTTCATCTCCAAATGCATATATACTTCCTAATTTCGCACTTTCTACAATGAAATTTCCCACTCCACATGCTGGATTATATATAGATGAGTTATTCCTTATTGGCAATAAATCTATCATTGTTTTTACTATTTCGTTTGGAGTATAATATTCTGTATTTTGAAACGATATTTCATTATTTTTTGCTGCTTTAGTTATCGCATCTTCAAATGCTTCCGCTATTAGTTTTTTACCATATTCTTGCGTATTTTTTACTAGTTCTTCCATTTGCAAAACACATTTTTTAAATATTAAATAGTTTTCATTTTTTATTACTTCTCTAAATCTTATATTTATAAATAACTTTTCTGACCTTTCATTTTTTCTAATTTTATATAATTGTTCATCAAGAATTTGTACAGTATAAACCAATTCTTTTACAATCAAAAAATTATTAGGTTCTTGTTCTATTCCATATATAGCATATATAAGTGCAGCTAGATATTCCATATAATTTAGGCCTATTGTATCTATTGATTTTAATTGCATTGCAATTTCATTTAACTTACTATTTACTTGTTTTTGGTTCATTTGCAATTTCTCCTTTTTTTACCATCTCTTCCAAGTACCAATTATATATCTTTTCCTTCTTTTTTAATATTTCTTCTAAAATGTTTTTTTCTTTTTCACACAGTTTAATTAATTGTTCCATTTCCAATTGTTTTTCGATAGCAATATTAGGTATATCTATTTTTCTTAATTCAGCTACTGTCATTGATTTTATTATAGAACCTGTTATCAGTGATTCCATATCTGTCTTACTTTTATCTGATTCTAAATACCATTTTAACACTGTAGGATTAATTTTTTCTCTATTTGCTCTTATTATACAAAATTGTGATGGTATTAGTTTTCCTTCTATATTTTCATCTACATATATAATTTTATTTGGAGATAATAAACGAAATAGTAAGTCTCCTTTTTGTGCAAGTTTATCACTCAAATTTTTATTTGTTCTTAATGTTTCTTTATTTTTTAAGGAAAATAGCTCATAGCTATTTTCCCCATTGCTGTCGTTTTCTCTTTTGCTTAAAACTCCAATTATAACTTGAGCTACTTCCTCTAATCTCATATTTTACCTCATTTCTTTATTTCTAATTCTTTTTGAAAAAAATTTCATTGCAACAATATTTACATCCATTTACAACATCAAAATATTCTTTTGCTCTGCTTTTGGCTTCTATTGGACACATACATTTTCCTAAATCAATTTGATTGTCTTTTTCTGGTGCTCTTGCACAAGTACTAGTATGTATTTTGTGACAGCCACTTTTATTTTGAGCTCTTTTGTTTACTACATATTTATCCATTTGTTAACTTTTCCTCCTTTCATTAAAAGTTACAAAAAGAATTAATGTAAATACTTTGCAATTTTTTATATTTCGTGTTATAATATTCTTGTAACATAAATGCTTGCAAAGTATTTATTTGAAGTTCTAAATAACACCACTTATTTAGAACTTTTTTCTTTTTGTTATAGGAAGAGTATAATTCTTTTGACATTTATTGTCAATCTTTTGAATTTATTTTTTTCCTAATTCCTTTATCGCTCTTGCCAATTCTCCAACTTCTTCAATTATTTGCAACATTCTTTCATTTATTTCTTCATAAGTAATTTCATTAGAACTAAAAGTCTTAAAAATTGCTGTACCATATTGGGTTTCGAATTCTTTATATAAATTAGTTATATATATTAAATCTTCTTCAAATTCTGCATCGCTAAAATCTTTTATATTAATCTCCTTCTCTATAATAAGAGCATCATAGCAATCTTCATTATATTTAAAACCTTTATCCAATTCAGCTTCTATAAAAGAATATTTCATTCTATAGTCTTTTGCAAGTTCTAATACCTCTGATTGTTTCTTTGCCGTCCTACCGAAGCCAATCCATAATTTAACTTCATTTTTGTCTCTTTCAAATGAAATCCCAACATATCTTCCTTTAGCTCCGCTTCTATTTTCTGGTGTAAATAGCTGAATCCAAGGGTTCTCCGTTCTATTATAAGCAGGCCCAAGTTTCAATTCTACTTCTAAGCCATCTATCTTTAGTTGTTCTTTTATTTGTTCTTTTAAGCTCTGCTCCAGTTCATTATCCTTAAGTCTTTTCTGAATGCCATTTTTTGTTGGAACATCTTCCAACATATACATGTACCCATGCATCAAATAATAAAATAATTCTGATTTGCTTTTAAATTGTTTATTCATTTTACCTCTTCCTTTATTTTTGAAATATATTTCCTCTAAATATTATCACCATTTTTTATACTCGTCAATATTTTTACATGTTTTTTTATATATTTTTTATACTTTTTTCATATTGTTTATCTTTTTTCCGCGTTATATTCTAACTATAACAGTATTTTAAAAATAAGTAAAGGTTCTTTCAAAACCTTTTACTCATTTTCTTCTGATGATTTTAATCTCAAATATCCTAGTTCTTCCCACATGTTATAAGCTAAATTTAATCTAAATACTACTTTAGGTTTTGCTCCTGCTCTATTTTTATCTACAACACATGCATAATATCTTACATCAGGATCTTTGTATTTCTTTAAATCAAAAAATTTAGTATCTACTTCTTCTAAGGAATATTCATATTTGTTTAAATCTTCGTTATGAATCTGTTTTATCAAACATAATGTATCTAAAACTTCTTTAACTGTTCTACTTACTGCCAAATCATTAATATTTAAGTTTATAGGTAAAGTACTACTCTCTGTTAATTGCAAAGATGACGCAATAAAAATATTTAAGTTTTGAGCTAAATTTGATAAAATTGTAGCAGTCTTTTTTAATTCTTCTCCATTTCCTATATTTTCAGTATCTGTTTTTAAAGTATCATAAAACATGTATTCTATCTTTTCTTTATAGTAATAATTTAAAATAACTTTTTCTAATTCATCATTTGTATGATTTGTTATATTTACAAAATATATTGAATTTTTAAGTTGTTCATCAATCCATTCTGTTACTTTTATAGTATTTCTAAATTCACTTGATATTTCAAGAAGTCTTTTAGTAAATTCTTTCTGAGTCTCATTTTCTTCTTTTACAACAAAACCTTCTTCATCTACTTTAGCAGATACTCCTTTGTCTGGTCTAAATTTAAATTCAAGCAATTCTCCTTCTGTTTTAGATAATTTTTGCCCATGCAGTTTTTGGATTTCTTTATTATTCAAAACAGTCGTAATTAAACACAATTTCATTTTATCCTCTGACATTTCATTTGAAATTATTAGTACTTTTTTATGATGTATAAATGCTAAATATGTTGCAATATTGATTGTAAATCTACTTTTTCCAGAGTTTGATGGCATTGCATATGCCATTGTTTCTCCTTTTCTTATTCCCTTAAAAACTTCACTTAATATTGGGAAAGGAAGTTCTAAACCTGTAGTTAGAGAGTTGTCTCCTGCTAATAAAAAATTGGTAATATTTCTACTTAAAACTGCTCTTTTAAATTTCTCTGTTGTTGTTATTTGCACTATTGCATCTTTAACTTCTTGAATTGTCATCTGATCATATAGCTCATAATCCAATATATTAATAATTTCTTCTTGTATTTCCTTTATTGGATTTGATAAGTAATTTTTTCTTATCTCAAACAATTTTCTTAATTCAACATATGTCTTTTCAAAATCATATTTTTCCTTTTGTGCTTCTTCTCTTAACTCAACTTTTCTTTTATATGTCTCAGTTCCTTCTTTTGCAAAATTAAATTCATTCTTAGCAATTTGTGGTGCATATGCTTGTCCTTCTGTAAACAATACACTTTTATATATATTAAGCATTTCTTCACTTTGAAAATAACAGTCTTCATGTAAAATGTAATACATTGATATAGCCTTTGGATTTTCCAATAATAAACCTATATATTTTTCTTCTAACTTTTTATTTAACAATCTTTTAGGATATATTTGTTCATTTTCTTCTGTTTCTTCATCCTCTGGTATAAATTCTTCTTCAAATACTTTTTCTTTTGGTTCTTTTATTTCTTTTAACTTGATTTTTTCTTCACTTTTTAACTTTTTTAGCAAATTTATTGCTTCCACATAATTTTCTTCTTCAATGAATTTTTTTATTTCTTTAATTTGCTCTCTGTTTTCTTCATTAATCTCAATTCTTTCTATCAAATCTACTAAACTTTCAATTCCACTATTTTCCATTTTTTATCATTCCTTTCTTAAAGCTCAAACTTGCTTTCTTATGTACTTTTTATATCTTTAGTATACACATTTCCTTTTTATTTTTCAATACAATTTTCTAATATTTCTTTATATGACGTCACCAGAATAGCACCATCTTTAATAAGTTCATTACATCCTTCACTTTCTTTTCTATTTATATCACCTGGAATTGCATATACATCTTTTCCTTGTTCAATTGCAAAATCAGCAGTTATTAGTGCCCCACTTTTTTTAGTTGCTTCTACTACTAATACACCATTTGAGATTCCACTTATTATTCTATTTCTTTGTGGAAAATGTAATCTCTCTGGTTTTGTTCCTATTGAATATTCAGAAATTATACATCCTCCTGACTTTATTATATTTTTTGCTAATTTTATATTTTCTTTAGGGTATATATTATCAATTCCACTCCCTAATACTGCAACTGTTCCAGCACTATTCCAATTCATGTCAAAAGCCTTTATCGCTCCCCAATGTGAATAACTGTCAATCCCTACTGCTAGTCCACTTATTATTACTACTCCATTTTTGCTCAACTCTTTTGCAACATTATAAGAGTTCATTTTTCCATATTGTGTAGCTTGTCTTGAGCCAACAATTGCAATTCCAAACTTATTTAATAATTCCTTATTTCCTAAAACATATAATTTTTTAGGTGGATCATAAATATTTCTTAACTTTTGTGGATATTTTTTTGAATCTATTGAAATTTCTTCTATTCTCATTTTTCTCCTTTCTTTTATGCAATAAAAAAGACATATATAATCTTTATATATGCCCCCTATATCTATTTTCCTACACATTTTCTGCTGCTTTAATTACATTATTCATAAGCATTGCAATAGTCATCGGTCCAACTCCCCCAGGAACTGGTGTTATATAGCTTGATTTTTTGCTTACATTTTCAAAATCTACATCTCCTATTATTTTTCCGTTGTCATCTCTATTTATTCCAACATCAATTATAACTGAATTTTTCTTTACCATATTTTCTTTTAAGAATTTAGGCTTTCCTATTGCAACAACAACAATATCTGCATCTTTAGTATGTTCTTTTATATCATCTGTCTTAGAATGACAAATTGTTACTGTAGCATTTTTATTTAAAAAGCATTGAATTAATGGTTTTCCAACAATATTACTTCTTCCTATAATTGTTACCTTTTTTCCGGCTAAATCAATACCGTATTTATCTAGCAATTTTATAATTCCAAATGGTGTGCAAGATACGAATGTATTTTGATTTAAGCACAGTTTTCCCACATTTGTAGGATTAAAGCCATCAACATCTTTCTTTGGAGAAATTGTTTCAAATGCTTCATTAATATTTAAATGTTTCGGAATTGGACTCTGCAATAGTATTCCATGAATTGTATTATCTGAATTTAACTCTTTGATTTTATCTATTAATTCCTTTTGTTGTATATTTTCATCTAAAAAACATTCAACACATTCAATTCCGATTCTTTCACATGCTTTTCTTTTATTTTTTACATATATTTGTGATGCCTTATCATTTCCAACCATTATTACTGCGAATTTTGGCTTTATTCCTTTTTCTTTTAATTCATCACATCTTACCTTTAGTTCTTCTATTATCTCATTTGATAATTTTTTTCCATCTAATATTTCCATTTTTATAATATATCATCTGAAATCTTATACTCAATATCTTCCATATGTGGAAAAATTTCTTTAACTCTTTTTAAAGTAAGCATTGTCATTCTTGGTTGTGGATTTTTAGGATTATCTGATATTAATTTTTGAGTATAACAATTTTTGGCTGTTTTAAATAAAACATATCTATTTCGTACATATGTGTAATATATTTGATATCCATTTTTTAAATCCAACCACATATCTTCAAAAGTATAATTTTCCATGATTCTCCTTTCTGAAACATTTTTTATGTTCCACTGCACATTTTGTTAAATTCTTCTTCACTAATGATTTGAACTCCTAGACTTTGAGCTTTTGTAAGTTTACTTCCTGCATCTTCACCTGCTAATAAATAACTTGTTTTTTTAGAAACTGAACTTGATGTTTTTCCTCCAAATTTTTCTATTAAATTTGATGCTTCTTCTCTTGAGTATTTTTCAAGTGTTCCTGTTAGAACAAAAGTTTTTCCAGAGAATCTATCGTCTCCATCATCTTCCTTTAGTCTACTCATATTTATTCCAGCTTCTTTTAATCTCTTTAATAAGTCCTTAGTTTGCTCTTGTTCAAAAAATTCTCTTATACTATTCGCCACAATTGGTCCAATTTCCTCTACCTGATTCAAACTTTCTATTGTTGCCTCTAATAAATTATCCATATTCTCATATCTTTTTGCTAAAATTTTAGCTGCTTTTGTTCCTACATGTCTAATTCCTAATGCTGTTATTAATCTATATAAATCATTCTGCTTACTTGCATTTATGCTATCAATTAAATTTTGTGCAAATTTCTTTCCATTTTTCTTTAATGATGCTATATCTTCAAATTTCAAATCATATATGTCTGCAATATTTGCAATCATTTTTTTCTCTAGTAATATTCCTATAATACTTTCTCCTAGTCCATCTATATTCATTGCTTCTCTTGATACAAAATGAACTAAGTTTCTATAAAGTTTTGCAGGACATTCAATTCCAGTACACCTTACTGCTGCTTCTCCTTCTTCTCTAACCGCTTCTGCACCACATACTGGGCATACTCTTGGCATTTCAAAATCTTTTTCCTCGCCAGTTCTTTTAGAAATAACTGCTTCAACAATCTCTGGTATAACATCTCCTGCTTTTTGAATTATTACAGTATCTCCTATTTTTAATCCTTTTTCTTTTATAAAATCTTCATTATGAAGTGTTGTTTTAGATATTGTTGAACCTGCAACCTTTACTGGTTCTAATATTGCCATAGGTGTTATAACCCCTGTTCTACCAACTTGGCAAACAATGTCTTTTAAGATTGTTTCTTTTCTTTCTGGTGGATATTTATATGCTATTGCCCATTTAGGAACTTTGCTTGTTGTTCCCATTATTTCTCTTAATTTTAAATCATCTACTTTTACTACTGCTCCATCAATTCCAAATGTTAAACTTTCTCTATCTTCTCCTATTTTATTTATTGCTTTTTTAACTTCTTCAATATTATCACAATAAATTCTAACAGGATTTACATTAAAGCCCAATTTGCTCAAATATTCAAGTTCTTCAAAATGAGAATTAAATTCTTTGCCTTCAATTTTTTGCACATTAAAAATGTATATATCTAATGGTCTTTTTTTGGTTATATTACTGTCTAATTGTCTTAATGATCCAGCTGCTGCATTACGTGCATTTGCAAATAATTCTTCTTCATTTTCTTCTCTTTCTTGATTCATCTTCTCAAAATCTTTTTTAGAAATAAAGACTTCTCCTCTTACAGTTATATTAATTTTTTCTGATAATTCCTGTGGTATTGTTTTTACTGTTTTTAAATTTTCAGTTACATCCTCTCCAACCAAACCATTTCCTCTTGTTGCTCCTCTTACAAACTTTCCATCAACATATTCTAGTGCTGCTGATAGTCCATCAATTTTTGTTTCAACAACATATTTAGGATTTTGTATTTCATTTTCTTCTGCTTGTTTTTTTACTCTTTCATCAAATGCCTCTATTTCTTCAAAATTAAAAACATCTTGTAAACTCTGTAATGGAACTTCATGTTCTACTTTTTGAAATCCTTCTTTTACTGTTCCACCTACTCTTTGAGTTAAAGATGTTTTTGTAATAAGTTCTGGATATTGACTTTCAAGTGTTCTTAATTCTAACATCATCATATCATATTCAAAATCTGTTATCTCAGGTTTATCTTCATCATAGTATTTTTTCGCATGATATTCTACTGTTTTTCTTAATTCTTTTATTCTTTTTTCTGCTTGTTTCTTATCCATTTTTCTAGCAATCCTTTCTTAATAATATAATAAAAAGAGGGTATGTTTTTATAAACATGTCCTCTTTGATTTCCTATATATCTGCTTTTGCTAATATTATTATTCTTGCTTTACTATCATCTGTACATGTTGTTAGTGATATTTCAGTTACTCCTTGTGTGTCTCTTGTTATGTAGTCTGATTCATTTTCATCAGCTTCATATTTATTATAAATTGTATATGCAACTCTTCTTCCTGATGAATCAGTAATATATATTTTATCTCCAATATTCAATTTCTTGTTATTAGAGAAAAACAATCCATTTCTATAGTTATGTCCTGCAATTGTAGTATTTCCAGGTTGATTTAAACCTACTCCATATAATACAACTACTGATGTTTCTAGTGCTTTTGGAGAATATGTATATTGTTCCAATATTGGACATTTTAATCCAGTTGCTGGAATTTCTATAGTCCCAGCTACATCAAAACCGTTATATTGTTTTTTCTTTCCAGTTGATGTATCTGTTTCTGTTTTTTCTCCTTCATCAATTCCATCATATTGAATATCATTTGTACTATCATTGTTCTTATTATTTTTTTGACCATCTGTTGAACTATCCACAAAATTATCAACAAAGTCTTGTGAACTATTCTTTGTCACATATGTTTTATAGTATTTATAACCTAAAACACCTATAATTACTAATATTGCTATTATGATTACTACTAAAAGTATTGTTAAAAAATTACTATATTTTTTATTCATTAGCAAACACCTCCACTTTTTTCCTTATATATTTATTATAACATATGTTATAATAAAATGGTAGCTTTTTAGACTATTTTTTCGCCTAATTGTTTTCCTGCTAATAAATGAAAATGCAAATGTCCTACTTCTTGTCCTCCATCTTTTCCACAGTTTACTATTACTCTATATCCTTTTTCTTTGAATCCTTGCTTTTCTGCAATTTCATTAATTACCTTATAAATTTTGCTAATTATTTTTTGATCTACCTCTTCCATATCAGCTAATGAAGCTATATGTTTTTTGGGTATAACTAACACATGTATTGGTGCTGCTGGGTTTATATCATTAAACGCAAGTACTTCTTCATCTTCATACACTTTACTTGATGGGATTTCTCCTTTTATAATTTTACAAAATATACAATTTTCATCCATAGTTTTTCTCCTTTATTAATCTAATATAGCTTTTATTCTTCTAACGCCTGATGAACTAGATTCTTCTTTCTTTATTCTAAAATGTCCTAATTCAGATGTATTATGTACATGAGGTCCTCCACATAATTCAATTGACTTGTCTCCTATTTTATAAACAGAAACTATATCTCCATATTTTTCTATAAACATTGCTTCTGCACCCATTTTTATTGCATCATCTTTTTTCATTTCTAAATGCTCTACTGGTATTGCCTCTTTTATCCATTCATTTACTAAATCTTCTGTTGCCTTTTTCTCTTCATCTGTCATTTTTGTAGGATGCGAAAAGTCAAATCTCATTCTTTCTGCTGTAATGTTACTTCCTCTTTGATGTACATGTGAACCAAGTACTTGTTTTAACGCAGCATTTAAAAGATGTGTTGCTGTATGGTATTTAGTTTCAATTTCTCCTGTTGATGCTAATCCACCTTTGAATTTTTGTTCTGAGCCTGCTCTAGATTTTTCTTGATGTTCTTTAAATAATTTTTCAAATTCTTTTTTGTCAATGCTCATTCCGCTTTCAGCAGCTAATTCTTCTGTTACTTCTGGTGGAAATCCATATGTATCATATAATCTAAATACAACTTTTCCAGGCACTATATTTTCACCTTGTGCTTTTACTTGTCCAACTTCTTTTTCAAATTCTTTTTCACCTTTTACTAGTGTTTTTACAAATTTATCTTTTTCTTCTATTATTACTGTTTTTATTGTTTCTTTATTTATTTCAAGTGAAGGATACATTTCTTTTAAGTTTTCCACATTTAAGTCTATTAATGTTACTAATTCATCTAATGATATTTGTAATTTATTCATATGTCTAACCATTCTACGAATTAATCTTCTTAATATATATCCTCTGTCTACATTACTTGGTCTTCCACCATCACATATAATCATCATACTTGAACGTAAATGTTCTGCTACAATTCTCCTACTTGCAATATTATCTACTTTTTGTAGTTCTACTAGTTTATCCATTATCGGTGCAAATAATTCAGTTTCAAATGGTGTTTCTTTTCCTTGTAATAACATTGCCATTCTTTCAAGTCCTAATCCTGTATCTACATTGTGTTGTTTTAATTTTGAATATTTTCCATTTTCATCTTTATAGAATTCCATAAATACATTGTTCCAAATTTCAACATATTTTCCACATCCACATGATGGATTACATTCTTCTGAACACTTTGGCTTTCCTGTATCATAGAACATTTCTGTATCTGGTCCACAAGGTCCTGTTTCTCCTGCTATCCACCAGTTATCATCTTTTCCAAAATAATATATTCTTTCTTCTGGAATTCCTGCCTTTTTCCAGCATGATGCTGTAACTTCATCTCTTGCACAATCTTCATCTCCCGCAAAACATGTTACAGATAATTTTTCTGCTGGGATTCCTAATTCTTTTGTTAAAAAATCATAACTCATTTGGATTGATTCTTCTTTAAAATAATCTCCTAATGACCAATTTCCTAACATTTCGAAATATGTTAAATGACGATTATCTCCAACTTCATCTATGTCATTTGTTCTTACACATTTTTGATAATCTGTAAGTCTCTTTCCTGCAGGATGTGGTTCTCCTAACAAATATGGTACTAATGGTTGCATTCCTGCTGTTGTAAATAGTACTGATGGATCATTTTCTGGTATTAATGGTGCTGATGGTATTACTGTATGTCCATGTTCTTTAAAAAAATTCAAATATTTATTTCTTATTTCTATTGCTTTCATTATACGTCTTTCCTTTCTCTCTTAAAGTTTCCCATAAATTATACTTTATTTTATGCTTAAAATCAAGTATTTGAAGTAAAAAAAGAGGAGAGCCATTCAGCTCTCCAAATTTCGAATTTCAACTATGTTAACGATATTTCTCGTCAACATAGGTCTGGCTGTATTTTTCGTTAGTAAATATCAGGGTTCCAACCTCGTTATACCGGCGCACAATTTTTGCACCGCACAAGATGTTCTCCAATACCACTCTTTCAACCTGTCCATTAGGATAAGTCCTCTTCTTTGATTTATCCTCTCTCCATGCTGCCGAAAACTCTGCCATTTTAATTTCCTCCTTAGTTGTTTTTTCACCATTTATTATACCACATCTTTACATAAAGTGCAATTTTTTTATATAAAAACGCCAAAATCATATATGAAAATTATTTTTTTAGTTCTTCTGTAAACATTTTATTAAGCATTTGCGGATTTGCTTTGCCTTTAGTTTCTTTCATTGCCTGTCCAACTAAAAATCCTAAAGCTCTTTCTTTTCCAGCTTTATAATCAGCAACTGATTGTGGATTTGCTTCAATTATCTTTGTTACAACTTCTTTAATTGCACCTTCATCGGAAATTTGAATCCATCCTTTTTCTTTAATGATATCTTCTGGATCTCTTGGGTTTTCAAATAATTCTACCAATACTTTTTTACCTATACTTGAACTGATTGTTCCTTTGTCTATTAATTCAACTAGTTTAGCTAGTTGATTAGCATCAAATGGTATTTCGATTGGGTCCATTTCGGTTTCATTTAAAATTCTGGAAATATCTGATATTATCCAATTGTTTACTGCTTTATAATTTCCACAAATTTCAGATGCTTTTTCAAATAAATCTGACAAATATTTTGATGATGTTATTATTCCTGCATCTTTTTCAGATAATTTATATTCTGTTAAATATCTTTGTTTTCTGCTTTCTGGCATTTCTGGCAAACTATTTTTAATATTTTCTATATATTCTTCTGATAGTTTTATTGCTACTAAATCTGGTTCTGGGAAATATCTATAATCTTGTGCATCTTCTTTATCTCTCATTGAAAATGTTTTTCCAGATACTTCATCCCATCTTAATGTTTCTTGTTCAACTTCTCCACCATTGTCTATAACATCAACTTGTCTATCTATCTCATATTCAAGTGCTCTTGTAATGCTTCTAAATGAGTTCATATTTTTCATTTCTGTACGTGTTCCAAATTTTTCTGAACCTACTGGACGAATTGATGTGTTAACATCGGCTCTAAATGAACCTTCTTGCATTTTACAGTCAGATACCTCAATATATTCAAGTATTGATTTTAACTTTTTCAAATATGCATCTACTTCTTCTATTGAACGAAAATCTGGTTCTGATACTATTTCTATTAAAGGTACACCTGCTCTGTTTAAGTCTACTAATGCTCCTCCACCAATTTCATCATGATTTAATTTTCCTGCATCTTCTTCTATGTGAATACGTGTTATTCCTATTTTCTTTCTTCCTTTACTTGTTTCAATTTCTATATATCCATGTTCACATAGTGGCTTGTCAAATTGTGATATTTGATATGCTTTAGGTAAATCTGGATAAAAATAATTTTTTCTATCATTTTTACTGTTTCTTGATATTTCGCAATTTGTTGCTAATCCTGCTCTTACTGCATATTCTACTACTTTTTCATTTAATTTTGGTAATGTTCCTGGCATTGCCATACATATTGGACATACTTGTGTGTTTGGTTCTGCTCCGAATTTTGTTGGACAACTACAGAATATTTTTGTGTTTGTTGATAGTTCGGCGTGGACTTCTAAGCCCATTACTACTTCATAGTCTTCTCTTGCCATTATTGTGCACCTCCTTTAAATGTTGGTTTATATTTCTCACGGAAGTTCGTTGCTTGTTCATATGTATATGCTGCTTTTATAATTGTTTCTTCACTAAATTTATTTCCTATAATTTGCATACCAATTGGAAGTCCTTGACTATCTACTCCACATGGTACTGATATTCCTGGAAGTCCTGCAATATTTACAGAAACTGTGCAAATATCTGCCAAATACATTTCCATTGGGTTTGTTGATCTTTCTCCTAATTTAAACGCTGTTGTTGGAGATACTGGTGTTACTATAACATCATATTTTTCAAATGCTTTATTAAATTCATTCATTACAAGTGTACGAACTTGTTGAGCTTTTTTGTAATATGCATCATAATATCCTGAAGATAATACATAAGTTCCAAGTATAATTCTTCTTTTTACTTCTGCTCCAAAAGCTTCACTTCTTGATTTTTTATAGATTTCTTTTAAAGTTTTTGCTTCTGGTGATCTATATGTGTATCTTATTCCATCATATCTTCCTAAATTTGAACTTGCTTCTGCACATGCAATTATATAATAAGTTGCTAAGGCATAGTTTGCAATATCTAATGAAAAGTCTTCTACTTTTGCTCCCATTTTCTTGTATTCTTCTATTGCTTTTTCTAATGATGCTTTAACTTCTGGATTTATTCCTTCTCCATAGAATTCTTTTGGAACTCCTATTTTCAATCCTTTAACATCTTTTTGTAATGCTTTTGTATAATCTTTTTCTCCTACATCTACTGATGTTGTGTCCATTTCATCATGTCCTGCAATTACATTTAATAATTCTGCACAATCTTGTACATCTTTTGTAAATACTCCAACTTGGTCAAGTGATGACGCAAATGCTACTACACCATATCTTGAAACTAGTCCATATGTTGGTTTTAACCCTACAACTCCACAAAATGATGCTGGTTGACGAATACTTCCACCTGTATCTGTTCCTAAAGCCCATGGTACCATATTTGCAGCTACTGCAGCAGCTGAACCACCAGAAGAACCACCTGGTACTCTTGATAAATCCCATGGATTTCTTGTTTTCTTAAAATATGAATATTCTGTTGAGCCTCCCATTGCGAATTCATCCATATTTAGCTTTCCTAAATCTATCATTTCTTCCGCATTTATTTTGTTCATTACTGTTGCATCATATGGTGCTACAAAGTTTTCTAACATTTTTGATGCACATGTTGTTTTTACTCCTTTTGTGCAAATTATATCTTTTATTCCTATTGGTATTCCAGCTAATTTTCCAACTTCTTCTCCTTTATCTATTTTAGCTTGGATCTCTTCTGCTTGCTTCATACCTGCTTCTGTTAGCTCTGTTATAAATGCTTGTACTTCTGGTTCTTTTTCTTTTATTCTATCTACATAAGCTTTTGTTATTTCTGTTATTGTTAATTCTTTACTTTTGATTTTTTCTTGTAACTCATGTACTGTTAATTCTGTAATATCCATGTTCTTCCTCCTATCTCTTTATTAGTTTAACACCTTTGGTAGTTTAAACATATGCATTTCTTGTGTTGGTGCATTTGCTAATAAACTATCTACATCCTCAAATCTCTTTACTTCATCTTTTCTAAATACATTTTTTGCCTCATTTGCCCCGATTGTTATGTCTAGGTTATCAACAGGTGCATTGTTTACTATATTGGCAAAATTCAATATATCTTGTAGATGCAACATATATTTTTCTATCTCTTCTTCTTTTAGCTCTAATTGTGCTAAATTTGCTATATGCAATATCTCTTCTTTACTTACTTTCATATTGACCCTCCTCGTTCTTACTTTTTAATGTGCCTATTATATACCGTTTTTATAAAAAAAACAAGCTATAACCATACATTTTTCAACTATTTTAATATACATTTTTATATTATAACATTAAAGAACTTAATAAGAATCTTTGTTCTTATTAAGTTCTTCATTTTATTTTATTCATTTAATAATAAATTAATTTCATTTTTTATATTTTCTTTAATGATATTACAACTATGGTCAAATTTAGCTTGATCTTCATCATTTAACTTTAACTGTAAAATTTCTTTTACTCCATTTTTATTAATAATTGCAGGAACTCCTATATACAAACCTTCTTGGTTATATTCTCCATTTTGGTATGTTGATACTGTTAGTATTGCATTTTCATCATTTAAAACAGCTTTTACAAGTCTATTTAAAGCCATACCAATCCCATAATATGTTGCTCTTTTCTTTTCAATAATTTCATAAGCTGCCTTCCAAACCTCATCATGAATTTTCTTTAAATCTTCCATCGGATGGTTATTATCTTTCATTATATCTATTATGCTTTTACATCCAACATAACAGTATTCCCATGGTACTAATGATGAGTCTCCGTGCTCTCCTAATATATATGCATGTACATTTTTACTTGAAACATCCAAGTATTCAGCTATTAGATATCTTAATCTTGCAGTATCTAATACTGTTCCTGATCCAATTACTCTTGATTTTGGTAATCCTGAGACTTGTGCAACAACATATGACATTAAATCTACTGGATTACTTGCTATTATAAATACTCCATTAAATCCATTTGCCATTACTTGTTCTGTTATTTCTTTTACAATCTTTGTATTTGATACTGCTAATTCTAACCTTGATTGTCCTGGTTTTTGTGGCAATCCTGCTGTTATTACTACAACATTTGCATCTTTGCATTCTGAATAATCTCCTGCTTTTATATTCATTTTTTGAGGTGCATATGGTAAACCATGTGATAAATCCATTTCCTCTCCTTTGGCTTTATCTTTTAGCACATCTATTAATACTAGTTCATCTACGCCTCCTTGGTTCATCATAGCATATGCCATGCTCATTCCTACAAATCCTGTTCCTACTAATACTACTTTTTTATTTGTATTCATAATAATCAACTTCCTTTCTCTTTCCGTCGGTACTATTATATCACACTTTCAGGAATTTTAAACTTTTTTATTATAATTTTTTTATTTATTCAATTACCAATTTCGCATCTGTTGGACAAATATTTATAAAAGTATTTCCATCATTCACTTCAATTTCTTTGCCATTTAAATCTTTATATACTGTTTGCTCATCTCTATCATTTTTTGTACATTGTATTTCTATTGCTTTGCCCTCAGTTATATAATATCCTTTAAAAGTCCCTATATTTTTTAGGCCTTGTCTTCCTTTATTTTCACTATCATTTAAAGTATAATTATCACACATAGTAATAATTATATTTTTAGTTGTTATTGTTTCTCCTGTAATATAATCTGTTTGAAGTTTATTTCGTGCATATCTTTTATAAGTTTTATTTTGCGCATCATATTCATATTTTACTGTTTGAAGATTTGAATGTGGTATTGTTACACTTGTTGCGTTTACTGCTATTGCTGGCATTTCTACTTCGTTGGCTACATAATTTAACACACTTTTTTTATCAGATGTTTTTGAATATCCCTTTCTTTCTGCTATTTTAAGTATACTATCAGTTGAAGTAAATAAATTGTGAGGTGCTGATTTGTCTTTTACTCTCCAAAAACTAGCAGAACTTTCCTGAATACCATTAATATTATTTACACCTAATGTAGAGATATCACTTTGAGCTTGTGGACTCCAACCATGATGTACATAAATTGCATCATTTTCTAATGCATAATCTAAAAAGTAATGTCTTGAACTTCTAACTGGTCCAATCTTATCTAAATTTTGACCTTTAAACAATGCCATTAATCTTGTTTCTCCCCCTTCAACCACTATCTCATATACCAAATACGCTTTATTTAAATTAGCTTGTGGCCATGCTCCTGAGTGATTGTCAATCATAACAGCTATTGGTCTATCTGTTCCATTAAATATCTTTATTTGATTTTGTTTGCTGACAACTAGTGTACTATTCTCGGCTACGTCTACTGGTTCATTTACTTCAACTGTTGGTTCAGCTTTCTTTGAATTTTTTACTTTATATATTAAAACTCCTCCTGCTATTACTACTAGTATCGCTAAAATCACCAATAAAACAATGGTCTTTTTATCCCTCATTCATTTCATCCCTTCTAATTTCTAATTTTTCTAGGACTTTTTCTTCTTTTGCTCTCATTACAACCTTGTCCTCTTCTTGAATATGGTCATAACCCATTAAGTGATAAAATCCATGTACTAGCATATAAGCAAATTCCCTTTCAAAGCTGTGGCCATACTCTTTTGCTTGTGCTTCAACTTGTTTTATGGATATTATTATGTCTCCTAATACATCTTCATGTTCGAAATCATGATTTTTAATTTTCTCATCAATCTCTTCTTTTTCAAAAATAGGAAATGATAGGACATCTGTTGCCCTATCTACATTCCTATACTTTTTGTTTATTTTATGAATATTATCAGGTGTTGTTAAAGTTATACTTATGTATAATTTTGAATCTTCCATGTTTTCTTCTTTAAAACATTGTTCAACTACTCTTTTTATTACATCTTCGTATTTATCATTTTTCTCTAAATCTAAATATTCTAATTGATACATTCTTTACCTCACTTTTGCAATAATTATTTATGCTGTTGCATATTCGTTAATTATTGTGCTAACTTTACTTTTAATATATTTACCATCTTTAGTCTTATAACTTCTAATTTCCTTCATTACTCCATAATCGACTAATTTTCTTTTATAGTATTTTACTATTCTGCTATAATCTGTCTTTTCACCTTTTACCTTTTGTATATCTTCTTTTATGAATAATATTTCTTTTTGCTTTACATATTCGATAAAATCTATATCTTTCAATTTTTCTATATCTTTATATTTTTCATGGAAACGCTTAAATTCTTCTCTATCTTTTGCATTGTCCCAGTATACTTTAGTTGCTAATAATCTTATATTATAATCTTCTATTAATGTTAATAACATTGAATATGCTTTTTCTCTTTTGGCAGCTATTTTAGTATCTTGCACTAGACATCTTGCATCTTTTAAAAGTTTCATATAACATTGTTCTGCAACTACTAATGGCAAACTATGTGTAAATAGTGTTCTGCTTATTCCAAGTAAAATCATGTTTTTTTCGATATGGTCTCTTGCATCTAATTTGCCTACTGTAAATTTTTCATATTTTTCATATTCCTTTACTACTTTTGCTAATTTAGGTTCACTTATTTTTAGTGGTAAAATATTTTTTATATAATCTTCTAATGTGTCAAATATTTTTACATATATCCATTCTTTTGATGCATCATATACATTTGTTGTATCAGCTAATTTTACTGAATAATTTTTTAGAATTCCTTTATATAATGTATCTTGTTTTGATACGTAAAATTCTTTGTATTTATCTATCATCTTTGTTTTTCCTGAATTTACAACTGTCTCTTTGTCTAATTCTAGTAGATATTTTTGTTTTCTATATTTATATTCTACATACTCACTTTCTTTTAATTGAACTATTCCATAATATTGTGATAGTGCTGTGCTCTCTAATTGTGTTGCTGTTTCATTTTTTACCTTTTTGTATATTGTATCTAGTACATATTTATCTAATGCTTCTAGATATGCAGTATATGCATCTTCATATTTTTTATCTGCATTTTCTTTTTTGCTTACATCTTCCTCTTCTTCTGCAGTTTGAAATGCTTTTATTAGTGCATTTCTCTTCATGCTTATTCTCATACCATTTATACCTATTTGTGTTGGTATTAATATTTTTGTTAATGTATGTGTTAATTTATTAAAAAAGGTTTTATCTGTTCCTACTACTCTTAAACTTCTCTCTTCCATTTTTCCATCCTTTCCAAGTTCTTGGTAGGCAGGTATATTAATTTGTTTCTTCTGTCTGTTCTGGTATCTTATCTATTTTTTCCTGCATTCCTATATTTTCAATAACTTCATATGTTACACTTACTTCTACATATTCTTCTGTTTTTGTTACATTTGCATTTTTTCCGAACTATGTTATTTTTTTCTTCAATTTCTGATTCGATTTGCTGTTCAAGTTGTTTTGTTCCCTTTTCAACAGCTTCTTCAATTGAGTATTCTTTTGATACTTTTTCCTCTTCTTCATTTGTTATTTTTTTTACTGAAATTGGTAAATATAAGTTTGAAAATATCCTTAACTTTTTTTCTTCTTCTATTGTATCATAAATTTCAAATTTTGAAAGAGTTTTATAAAAATTTATTTGAAAATTGTTAAATTTTATTCCATATTTTTGCTCTTTTTTTCCAGTTTTGACTTTTTGCTCTTCTTTTAGATAAATTTTTTCATTTTTGGTGTATTCAACTATTGCTTTTACTTCTCCTAAACTATGTACTAATCTTGTTCCTGTATATTTTCCCTCCATCGTACCTTGAATCAACACTTGTTTTTCTTCTACTTTATCTCCAACATTTACTTTGGCAGTTCCCTTTTGTGCTATTATTTTGGCTATAGTTCCTGCCTTTTTTGCAACAATATTGCAATATTCTTTTTCATCTATTAATTTTGGTGTTTCTTTGGCTTTTACAATCTTTACTATTGCATTTGTTCCATCCAGATTAATTCCAATCCATGATATATCATTTCGTTTATACCTGATTTTATTAATAATTTCTTCAGTATTAACCTGACTTTTTTTCATTCCATTTTTTAATCCAGCATTTTTGATATCTTCTTCTATGTTTTCTAGTTTAGAATTATCCTCTATTTGAACTTCAACATTCCATATATAATTCGAACTAATTAATAACGTAACAAAAATTATTATTAATGATATTAAAAATATTTTTCTTTTTTTGTACTTATTTATGATGAAAGGAATTCCTCTCTTTTTTTCAATTTTTACTTTACATTGTAGTTTTTTTGCGACGTTTATAGCTCTATAAAAATCTTGTACTCCTATATTTAAATGTAATTTTACATTCTTTTCTCTTTTTAAGTTCCATATTAATATTTTGTTCATTGTACATATATTTATAAATCTTTCTATATAATATCCTTCAACACTTATTCTAAGATATCCTAACATGTATTTTAACCATATTTTAATAAGCATTTTTTCCTCCCAACTAATCTTGTATTCTATCTAATTCAATGCTTTCTATCTTTCCTGTTATTTTGATATCATCATTTGTCATTTTTTCTAAATTAAGATTGTATCCATTTATGTTCACTATACCGATATGTGTACTAATACTTGCGAAAAATTCCTCATATTCTAATATTCCTTTATAATTTTCTAAAATAATCTCACTAAAACCTGTTATTGTTATCTTTGGTACATTTGTATACACTTCTTCTGGTATTTCCAAAATTTTATCTAATCTTCTTTTTTTCATTTTACTTACATCCCTTTCTCAAGGCACAAACCTGTTTTGCAAAATTATAATTATTTTTCATCATTTTCAATTTATTTGAATTCATCTAATAGCTTAAATTGATATCCCTGATTTTTAGCTTCTTTAATAATACTATCTAAAACTTCTGAATTTGTTTTAGAATTTGGATGTAAAAGCATTATTTCTCCACAGTGAAAATTGTTTATAATAATTTTTCTACTTTCTTCTAAATTAGGTTGCTTTTTTTCATCCCAATCGAAATATGCAAAACTCCACATAACAGTTTTATATCCAAGTTGAGCCGTTTTTCTTAATGTTCTCTCATTAAATTCGCCCTTTGGAGGTCTCATATACTTCATTTCGTAATTAAATTTTTCGTATATTGCTTGATGTAATTTCATTAATTCACTCTCTATTTCCTCGTTCGATATACTTGGCAAGCTTTTGTGATTTACTGTATGGTTTCCTATTATGTGACCATCTGAAATCATTCTCTCAACTAAGTCCGAAGCAGTATTAAAATAATGTGAAGTTATAAAAAAAGTCGCTTTTACATCATTTTTTTTTAATGTATTTAATATCTTTTCAGTATAGCCAGCTTCATATCCTTCATCAAATGTTAAATATATCACCTTTTCCATATCATTTCCTAAACATATTCCACTATTTTCTTCAAGCATTTTCCTATTATCTGTTCCTACATCTGGTTGCATATTATTTTTTGCCCTTTTTATTCCCCATCCTATTGTTTTGGTGCTTCCGACATTTACAGATGTTTTCAATGTTTGATCATTATTAGTTGAAAATAGGCTTATTCCAATCACTGCAATTGTTACCATTGACATTATAATTAATTTTTGCTTTTCTTTTATATTTTTCATTATATCCCCCTTTATATTTAAAAATATTTTTTGAGTTTTTAAATTATGAATCTTTTTTATAGTTTTTTCTTATTGCGTCTTAATATTTAACATTTTTTTACATTATTATGTGCATAATTCTTTCATTTTTCCTTTATATATTCAACTTTTTAAATATTTGTTTATTCTTGTTGCCTATTGACAATTTTTAAATTTTGTTTTATAGTTATTGCATATTTTTTTCAAAAAAATGTAAATTTATTTTATGAAGGAGGATTATATGTTAAATTTTGTTCTTTGCGATGATGAAGCAAATATGCTAGATAAAATTTCTTTATTATTTGAAAAAGTTTTTATAAAAGATGATATTGATGCAAAAATTGTTTTAAAAACTTCAGATTATAAAGAATTATTATCGTATGTGTCTAACAATTTAGTAAATGTTGTTGTTTTAGACATTGAATTTAAAAATACTAATCTTAATGGATTAGATATTGCTAATGAAATAAGAAAGATTAATAAAACTTGTTACATTATTTTTATCACAAGTCACTTTGAATATGTAATGGAAGCATATGATTACAAAACCTTTGCATATCTTTTCAAAAGTGCATTAAGTGTTGAAACTCTTTCAAAAACTTTAGCAAGGCTTTCTGAAGATATTTCTGGAAATACAAGAAAATTCATAAAAATTGATAATAAAGGGACTTTTGTTGATTTAAATGAAATTCAGTTTATCGAAAAAAACGGTATGAAATTAATTTATCACACTGACAATGAGCTTTTGGAGGTGTATAACTCTTTTTCAAAAATTGAAAATTCTCTACCTTCTAATTTTGTTCGTTGCCACAAATCTTTTATAGCAAATATTAATAATATCTCTAGTATTTCTTTGGCTGATGGTACCATTTTATTTAAAAATAATGAAACTTGCTATATAGGTCCAAAATATAAGGATTCTTTTATGGAGGTGATTGATTATGACACATCTCTTAAATAATATAGTAGCAAATTTTGATTGGGCTAGTGTTGCATATTTTGTAGCTACAATTATAGAAAATTATCTTTTTCTTAACTTGTTCTTACTAATATGCGATGAAAAATTTTCTCTAAAACATAAACTACTATATTTAGTCTCTATAGTTACAATAAGCAAATTAACATCTCTTTTTGTTCCATCGCCTTTTAATGTAATTATAAACTATACTTGTGTATATTTTTTAGTTAGAATGATATTTAAAATAAGTATTATAAAAGGTATAACCTCTACAATTATTACTAGTTTTGTTTTTGGATTAATTAATATATTAATTCAAAACCCATATCTGACACTTTTAAAATTGTCATCAGAAGAATTTATGAAAGACCCTAAATACAGAATTACATATTTAATGATTTTTTACTGTTTTATTAGTTGTATTATAATATTCTTTCATAACTTTAGAAAT
This sequence comes from Clostridium sp. 28_12, assembly GCA_001916055.1. Classification (GTDB taxonomy): domain Bacteria; phylum Bacillota; class Clostridia; order TANB77; family CAG-508; genus CAG-269. The sequence continues at coordinate 19,958 of MNRR01000022.1, read as the reverse complement.
TTAAAAATTCGTCTTGATATACTAGATAACTTAGATAAGAAAACCGTAATAATATTATGTTTAAATTTAGTTGCAGGTTTCTTTACATTAATTGTTCAACTAATAATAACAGCATACTACTTAGAAGCCTTACCTATAATAATTACTATTATGAATTTCATTTTACTAGTAACATTTTTGATGCTAAGTATCTTTGGGTTTAAACGTGTAATCAATTTATCGACTACAAAAAGAGATTTAGAATATGCAGAACAATATAATAAATCTTTAGAAATTTTATACCTAAAAGTAAAAGGTTTCAAACATGATTTTGACAGCATCGTTTCTTCATTAAATGGCTATATTGAACAAAACGATATGGATGGATTAAAGCAATATTTTTCAGAAGTAAAAAAAGATTGCAAAATAGCTGATGATTTAGCTTTAATCAACCCAAGAACAATTAATAATCCTGGAATTTATAGTTTGCTAAACAATGAATATGCAAAAGCTTCAGCTTTAGGTATAAACTTTGAATTAGAATTCTTTTTAAATTTAAACGAATTAGAAATTAACATTTATTTCTTTTCTAGAATTCTTGGTGTCTTATTAGATAATGCTATCGAAGCAGCTGAAAATAGTAAAGAAAAATTTGTTAAAATTTCATTCATTCGTGAAAATGTAAATGGTAGAGCAGTTATAACAATAGAAAATTCGTATAGCAACAAAAATATAGATTTAGAAAACATATTTAAAAAGGGAATAACAAGCAAAGAATATCATGCTGGTCTTGGACTATGGGAAGTAAAAAGATATGTTAATAAAAGCAAGAACTTAGATTTAAAACCATCTGTATCTCCAAGCACTTTTAAGCAAGAATTTTTTATTTATGATTTATAGTTCTACACAATAAAGAAAAACTCCGATTGAAGTTTTTCTTTATTGATTTGAATTGATTTTTTAATGTTTAAGAACATCTTTTATAGGGATTAATCTTTTTTTATCAATGAAGCTGGCATTTTGGGTTGATGTCCCCACCAAAAAGTCATACATGCTGTATTTGTCGCTTTAGCATATTTTTCTGCCACCCTTGCTAATAATTTCATCATAATTAATTCCCCCTTCTTTTGTAAAATTTAATATATAACATAAGAGTAGTTGCAAAGACTCTCATATTATCAAATTATGTATTATTTGCATAAACTTCATGTCCATATTTATTATCTGTAATTTTAAATGCAAATCTAGTTATTGTTACGGTTTGTATAAAATCTCCAAATATTATTATTCCCGAAATAACTGTATCTCCTATAAAAAATGCACTAATCATTTCTACTGTTAAAATAATATATGAGACAATCTTCTTTTGTTTTCTTTCCTTTTTTCTCAATATAGGTACATTTTCCGTATCTGCGGGTGCATATAGTTTTATCATTGTCATGCAAAATATCCAAACTGTAACAGCTGAAATATATTTTGTAATTCCTGTTAATACAACATATTTTCCTAACAATGCTGAACCGCTATATAAAATCAACGTATAAATAATACAACCTATGTGTGTTTTCATGTGTACTCCACCTGAGACACATCTGTATGGAGCAATTATTAACACTGCAATTAATGTAAGATCAAATATTCCTAAAAAATAAGCAATTAATAGTATAATTATTCCCTTTGGCAATTCACCTATTATATTCTGTAAACCATACATTATTACTTCTGCTCTCTCGTCATTTATCTCTGGCATTTCTTTTCTTATCTTGTTGGTTAGATATGTGCATAATTTATCAATCACTATTCTCACCTCGCCTTTATCTTAAGTACAAATATAATTTACCACGTTTTTACACATTGTGCTCATTTTGGTTATAAAAAGCTTTTTATATTTTATGAAATTTTCAAATTTTATTTTTCATATATATTTTTAGTATTTTTGTAAAACAACAAAAAAAAGCAGAAACTTAAAGTTTTCTACTTTCTTAAATGTTTACATCTCTTATTATACACCATGTCCCATTACTTTCTGGCAAACACTTAAATGTCATGGTTTCTTTTGAAACAGGATGTTCAAGTGTAAGTTCATACGCCCATAATGCTATTTGCTTTCCTGTTCCTCTTGTTCCATATTTTTGATCACCAAATATACTATGTCCCACATGAGCCAATTGAACTCTAATTTGATGATGTCTTCCTGTATGAAGATTAACTTTTACTAAAGACAAATTTTTAATATCATTATATGCCAATACTTCATAATCTAATTTAGCAAGTTTTGCGTTCTTCTTTTCTGGCTTTACAACTTTACTCATGTTATTTCTTTCATCTTTATATAAGTAATCTTCTAACGTTCCTTTTGTGGAATCAAATTTGCCATCTACAACTGCTAAATATTTTTTCTTAAATGTTTTCTCTCTTACTTGATTACTAAGCCTTGAAGCTGCTTTTGATGTTTTAGCAAACACCATTACACCTCCAACAGGTCTATCTAATCTATGTACTAATCCCAAGTATACATTTCCTGGCTTATTATATTTTTCTTTTAAATATTCTTTTATTATTGAAAGCATGTCTATATCGCCAGTTTTATCTGCCTGTGATGGAATATTGGGTTCTTTTTTAACTACAATAATGTGATTATCTTCATATAATACTTTAAGATTTTGCATTTTAGTTCTCCCATCTTCCAAAAATTCCACAAGGTAACACTAAATTTGAATTTTCCATTGGTAGTCCAACTTCTCCTGATGATACCTTACCTTTATAATTTTTAGAAACAGTTAAATTTAAAATATTTTCCAATACCTTGCTTGAAATTCCAGTAGTATAAGAATTTATTAAGAAAAATAATGGATTATCTGATAATACTTTAGTGCATAAATCAACTAAATCATATATATTATCTTCAAATTGCCAAACTTCACCATTTGCGCCTCTTCCATAAGATGGTGGATCCATTATTATTGCATCATATTTGTTTCCTCTACGAATTTCTCTATTAACAAATTTTACAACATCATCAACTATATATCTAACAGGTCTTTCAGCTAAACCTGATGATGCAATATTCTCTTTTGCCCAGGTTACCATTCCTTTTGAGCTATCGACATGACATACTGATGCTCCTGCTGCCGCACATGCAACTGTTGCTCCTCCTGTATATGCAAATAAATTTAATACTTTTATATCTCTATTTGCTTTTTTGATTTTATCCATCATCCAGTCCCAGTTAACAGCTTGTTCTGGAAACAATCCTGTATGTTTAAATCCCATTGGTTTTATATTAAATGTTAATTCTTTGTATTTTATTTGCCATTGGTTTGGCATCTTTTTCTTATATTCCCAAGCACCTCCACCAGTTTTACTTCTATGATATGTTGCATTTATATTTTTCCATTTTTCTGGATATGTTTTTTCTTTCCAAATTATTTGTGGGTCAGGCCTTGCTAAAATAACATCTCCCCATCTTTCCAATTTTTGCCCATCTGCCATATCTAATATTTTATAATCATTCCAATTATTTGCTATATTCATTATACTTTTCCTTTTATTTTATTTAAGTTTTTTGGATATTACTTATAAACCTTTTATATTATACACTATTTACTATTATTTTTCAAATTTTTCTTCTTTAAAACAGAAACAGTGGCAGATTTTTAGTCTGCCACTGTTCCGAAAGGAAAAATTATTTTCCTTTGTTTAATTTCACCATGACTCTCTTTTTCTCTCTCTTCTCATAAACTTATCGTCAAGATAGTCCATGTCCACATCCTCCTCTTCTGACACTGGAACCGAACACTTGCCAGTCAACAGTCTTATGATATAGAGTATGTTTCTTGCTTTAAAATTTTGGGAAACAATAGAAGTTGTAGAAATCTCTGAGAATAAATACTTCACATATTCTCTTGACTCTGAATCTTCATATAACGAAGAACTTCTGAATTCTCTTCTTACCGCTGCTACTGCTGAGCTCAAGAATGACGCTTCACTCTGAAATGTTTCTTTTACTCCCAGACCATCTAAAAAATCTGAAACCTCCTTTGCATTTTCTTTCCATAATTTTTCTGCCATTTGGCTCCGGTATTTCATTCTTTATACCTCCTTGTGAAATTTCAAAAAACTATTTATGGTTACATAATTATTATACCACATTTATACTTGTGTTTCAAGTTTTTTCAACAATTGCTTTTTGGTTTCCTCATATCCCATCTTATATAACAGATTTATTTGACTCAAATCAAGCAATGAAACTTTTTTTAAATTAATATTTATTAAATGGTCTATCCCTACTTTTTCATACATTGATAGTTCTCTTCCTTGCAATTCCATAGCTCTTGCAGCAACTTCTACAATGTTTTTACAGCATTGATTTTTTTCAAGAATTGTATCAAACGCAACTCCAAATACTTCATTTGCCCCAATGTCTTTTAGACCTTTCCAGGGTAAATTTTCTCTTGTGCCCCCATCTATTAATTGTATTCCATCATATTCACATGGTGAAAATACTACTGGAAAACTGCAACTAGCTCTTACTGCCGTTGATATTGGTATATCTGTAACATATTTTGTATTGTCCAATAAATTAGCTCTTACCTCTTTAGATGATGCTATGTATACTGTACCTTTTTGCAAATCCACCATTGAAATCATCAATGGCATTTTTATTTGATTTATATTTTTAATTTGACTGTCTTCACATATTTCTTTTATAATTTTTTCTATAACTTTTCCACTATTTAATCCGTCTATTATTAATCTTCTAGTAAATAATAATCCAACTACCATTTTTAATATTTGTTTCCACTCTACATATGTTATTCTTTTACAATATTTTTTAAACATCTTCCACATCTCATCACTACTATATCCTAATGCATACATTGTTGCTATTATGCTTCCTGATGATGCACCTGATACACAATCAAATTTTATATGCTCTTCTTCAAATGCTTTTAATGCACCTATGTGTGCTGCCGCTTTTATTCCTCCTCCTGACAATGCTAAACCTCTCATAATTCCTCCTCTTTATAATTTTATGATTGATTAGCTTGTATGTATTCATATTCTTTAAATTCTAATGAACTGAGCAATCTTTACAATCTCATAGATCATAAAAAAATTAACTCCTGTAAGAACAAAAAAAGAAATTACTGCAAAAGAAAATACTTTATGCTTTTTTAAAAACTTCATATAAATCCCCCCTTATACTTGTCCGTAATAATATATGTGAGAATTTTAAATATATTCTTTAAAAAAGATATTTTTCATCGCAGTAATCTACAAACTTTTCTATTTATTCAATTCTTCTAATATTTTTTTAGCAAAACTTTCATTAATTCCTTTAACTTTAGCTAAATCTTCTAAATTAGATTCTTTTATTTTTTCAACACTTCCAAAATGCTTTAATAACGCCTTTTTCTTGACTTCTCCTATGCCTTCTATTTCGTCCAAATCTGATTTTGTAATATCACTATCTCTTAATTTTCTATGATAAGAAATTGCGGTATCATGCACCTCATCTTGGAATTTTGTTATTAAATTTTTTAGATTTTCTGATATCTCTAATTCATTTCTGTTTTCATCCATTAATGCTCTTGTTTGATGCTTATCATTTTTTACCATGCCAAATACGGGAATGTTTAATTCATATTTAGCTATTGCTGTTTTAGTTGCTCTTATTTGTGTAATTCCCCCATCAGCAAATATTGCATCTGGAAGCCTACCAAAACCGCTAGAATCACTGTCTATTGAATGTTTCAACCTACGTGTTATTACCTCTTCCATACATCTAGGGTCATCTTGTCCATATACAGTTTTGATTTTAAAGCGTCTTGACAAATTTCTTTTTATTACTCCATCTGCCATCACACACATTCCTGCAACTATGTATTCTCCTGATATGTTTGATATATCATATGTTTCTATTTTTCTTGGTAGTTTGTCTAAACCAAGTACTTCTTTTAGTTCTACTAAAATTTCACTCTTATCTCTTTCTTTATTATCTAATGTTATTTTAGCATTGTTATCTGCCATCTCAACAAATCGCAATTTTTCGCCTTTTTTAGGAGACTTAATTTCTACTTTTCTTCCCGCTTCTTTAGTTAACCATTCCTCTATTGCCTCTTTATCTTCTAATTCTTCTCTTACCATTATTTTATTAGGAAGATTTTGATTATCTAAATAATATTGCTTTATGAATCCAGAAATTATCTCTTTGTCTTCCATTTCTTTTAAGTCTGGAAAGAAATAGTGCTCTCTGCCAACCATTTTACTTCCACGTACAAAAAATATTTCTACACATACTTCAATTTCAGATTTTGCAATTCCTATTACATCAATATTATTTTCAGAAATATTTGATACTTTTTGCCTTTCATTTACTCTTTGTATTGCAACCATTCTATCTCTAATATATGCAGCTTTTTCAAAGTTCATCTTTTTAGATTCTTCTAACATTTGATATTCTAAGTCTTTTAAAACTTTATCTACTTTACCATCTAAAATATCTATTATTTCATCAATTTGTTTTCTATAATCTTCTTTTGAAATATATCCCATGCATGGTCCTAAACACCTATTTATATGATAATTTAAACAAGCTCTTGTTTCAGACCTAAAGTTTCTACATTGGCGAATTTTATATTTTTGTTTTATGAAATCAACCATTTCCTTTGCTGCACCTGGATTTGCATATGGTCCAAAATATTTCGAACCATCATTTATAATTTTTCTTGTTATTACTACATTAGGATAATCTGATTTTACATCAACTTTTATATATGGATATGTTTTGTCATCTTTTAATAATACATTAAATTTAGGTCTATTTTTCTTTATCAAATTACATTCTAATATAAGTGCTTCTGCTTCATTATCAACAACTATATATTCAAAATGGTCTATTAATGATACCATTCTTTTTATTCTTTCAGTTTTATCTGTTTTTCTAAAATACGACCTTACTCTATTTTTTAAATTAACAGCTTTTCCAACATATATTATTTTATCATCAACATCATGCATTATATATACACCTGGTTTATCTGGTAACATTTTTAATTGTTCTTCTATATTAAACATTTCTTTCCTCCTTTCATCTTTTTCTCTTTCATCCTCTATTATGATAAACTATTTTTACTATTTTTGCAATAGTTCTAATCATTATCTTGTAACTATTGAATAATAAAATCTTATAAAAAACTCTTGTAACTTTTTACATTTTGCTATAATATATTAAAGTAAATTGAAATATACCTAATTCATAGAAAGGAGTATTATACCAAAAATATTCAAGCGCCAGAACACATTAATTTTAATTTTGTGTTGACGAGGTCTAGAGTTATCGAAAGATTCGGCGGATGCTCTAGTGGATTGCTTAATCCATAGTATTAAACAAAAATTAGCAGAAATGCTATAACAGATATTAATATATAAGCATGTATATTTCAATTCCACAAAATTTATTTATAAGGAGGTTCTACTTATGTGTGGAATTATTGGATACATAGGACATAAAAAAGCTAGTCCTATATTACTTAATGGTCTTTTAAGACTAGAATACAGAGGATATGATTCAGCAGGAATTTCTACTGTTGAAAAAAATGGATTATCTATTATGAAAGATAAAGGAAGAGTAAAAAATCTATATAATTTAGATGGAATTGATGATTTAACAGGAACTATTGGTATTGCTCATACTAGGTGGGCAACTCATGGAAAACCTTCAAAAGAAAATGCTCATCCACATTTAGATAATAGTGATAGTTTTGCAGTTGTTCACAATGGTATTATCGAAAATTATAATGAATTGAAAAAGTTCTTGGCTGATAATGGTTATACTTTCCGTTCTCAAACAGATTCAGAACTTATACCTAATCTTATTCATTACTATTATTCAAAAGATGAGCAAAATGATAATCAAAAAGTTTTACGTGCGGTTCAAAAAACATGTATGGACCTTAAGGGAAGCTTTGCTCTTCAAGTAATTTCAAAATTTATGCCTGATAATATGATTGTAATAAGAAAAGATAGCCCTTTGGTTATAGGTAAAGGAGATGGAGAAAATTATGTTTCTTCTGATATCCCTACTATTTTATCTTATACAAAAGATTTTTACTTATTAAATGATTATGAATTTGCCGTACTTTCTAGAGATAATGTTGAATTTTACGACATAAATTTAAACAAAATTGTTAAACCTATAAAAAGTATTGACTGGGATATAAATAGTGCTGACAAAAATGGATATGAAGATTATATGTTAAAAGAAATTTTTGAGCAACCTAATGCAGTTAGAGAAACAATAGGCTCTCGTCTACCAGAAAATGAACATTGCAATTTTGAAGATTTGAAATTTACTAAAGAATTTCTATTAACTATAAATAAAATGTATATTGTAGCATGTGGTACAGCAATGCATGCAGGACTTTCTGGAAAATCTGCTATTGAAAAATTATGTAATATTCCTGTAACTGTTGATATTGCATCAGAATTTAGATACAGAAATCCTATTATTGATAAAAATACTTTATGTATTTATATTTCGCAATCAGGTGAAACTGCAGATACAATTGCAGCTTTAAAACTTGCAAAATCAAAAGGAGCAACTACTCTTGCAATTTCTAATGTTATTGGAAGCTCTATTACAAGAGAAGCAGATTATTGTATATATACACATGCTGGTCCAGAAATTGCTGTTGCATCAACAAAAGCATATACATCACAAGTTGTATTATTAGATATTTTAGCAGTATATTTTGCAGAAATTCTAGGTACTACTCCTATTCTTCAGTTGCAAAATATTAAAAAAGAAATTTTAGCTCTTCCAGCTAAAATTGATGAAGCGTTAAAATGTTCTGATAGAATTAAAACTTTTGCAAATAAAATTTATCAAGAAAAAGATATATTTTTCTTAGGTAGAGGTGCTGATTATAATACTGCCTTAGAAGGTTCTTTAAAATTGAAAGAAATTTCTTATATTCATTCAGAAGCTTATGCTGCTGGTGAATTAAAACATGGTCCAATAGCTTTAATTGAAAATGGAATAACAGTTATCGGTATTATGACTGATAAATTATTAGTTGAAAAGTCTATTAGTAATCTTCAAGAAGTTATTACACGTGGTGCAAAAACATTAGTAGTTACTAATCAAAATTTACCAGCTAATAATTTTGAAACTATTATAACAGTTCCTGATACAGATACATTGTTATCACCTATTCTAGCAATTGTTCCTTTACAATTACTTTCTTACTATATTTCAAAAGCCAAAGGATTAGATGTTGATAAACCAAGAAATCTTGCCAAATCTGTAACTGTTGAATAAAAAACAAAAAGGTGTAATCTCTCTTAAGAGTTTTACACCTTTGTTTTATTTATACAAATATGTTTGAGGATTTACTGCTGTTCCATTTACTCTTATTTCTAAATGTAAATGTGGGCCAGTTGAATTTCCTGTTGAACCAACGGCTGCAATTACTTCGCCTGCCTCTACCTGTTGTCCTTCTGTAGCATATAATTCACTACAATGTCCATACCAAGTTTCTACTCCATTTTCGTGTGAAATTTTTATTAAGTTCCCATATGAGCCACTTCTTGCAGCAAATGTTACAGTTCCTGATGCAACCGCTTTTATTGGTGTTCCACTTGGTGCAGCTATATCTGTTCCAGTATGCGCACCTGATCTAATACTGCTTACTGCTCCAAATCTGGATGTTATACTTCCACTTACAGGTGTTACAGCAAGAAGAACTCCACTTACAACTGGTGTTTTACTATTTTCTTCTTCTGCCTTTTTTGCTGCTTCTTCTCTTGCTTGTTTCTCTGCCTCTTTTTTTGCTTGTTCCTCAGCTTGTTTTTTTGCTTGTTCCTCAGCTTGTTTCTTAGCCTGATCTTCTGCTATAAGTGCTGAAACTTTTTCTTCAACTTGAGCTTGTGCAACTTGTACTGCTTCCATACTTATTTCATTAATATTTTCTGTATAATTTTCTGTTACACTTAATTCTAATTCTACTGTATCTTCTTTATGCTCTTCTTTAATTTGGTTTATTGCTTGTTCTGCTTCTTCCAAATTATCTACTAATCCTACTGTTTCTTGATTTAAGATAACTGCATAATATTTATACATTATTCTTGCATTTTCTTTTAATGCAACCATTATCTCATCTTCATTACATCTTCTACTTCTGCTTACTAATTTAAATTCATAACTTGGCATATTATCTAATGAAACAAAATCTATATTCTTTCCTTGCATTTCTATTATTTCGCTTTGTATTCTATCTTCCAGATTTTGTTCACTATCTACGTAACCGATTTCTTGTCCTTTTACAGTTACTTTATAAGTTGGTTTATATTTTAATAAAATTATCGCTATTATTAACCCTAATGCCAATGCCATTATGCTAAAAAGTTTGCAACTTTCTTTAGTATAATATTTTACTGCTTTTTTAAAAATAATATACACTCTCCTTTTTACGCGACAAGTACTATTATACCATAATAATTATATTTTTGCAAATTCTGTATCCTTGCTTAGCTCTTTTTAACCCTATTTATGCTTTTTCAGTCTTTTTTTACAGGTTATTCATACATATTTTTCTCTTTTTTACTTCTTTTTATTCATTTTTTCTCTTTTTTTCTGTATTTTTCATTGAAGAATCTTGCAAAATATGATATTCTTAAATATATTATAAAAGAGGTTTTGATTATGAAAAAATTAATAGTACCACAAAAATATGATAACAAAAAATTAACTAAGTTCATATTAGATAGTTTCCCAAAACTTTCTCCAAATATGCTGTACAAAGCTTTGCGTCAAAAAGATATAAAAATTGATGGTAAAAGAATAAATAAGGATTGTAACATATATGATGGAAATGAAATTCAGGTGTTTATTTCTGATTCATTTCTTTGTCCTGAACAAACTTTAAATATTGTATTTGAAGATGATAATATATTGATTATAAATAAGCCTGCCGCTTTGGAAGTTACTGGTGATAATAGTCTTACTACAATTGTTCATAATAAATTTGCTAATAATGCCTTTCTACCAATGCCATGTCACAGATTAGATAGAAATACTAATGGTCTTGTTTTATTTGCCAAAAACGAACAAGTTTTAAATATTTTATTTGATAAATTTAAAAATCACGAAATTCAAAAAAAGTATTTAGCTCTAGTATATGGAATACCTAAAATAAAAAAAGCCAGACTAGAAGCATATTTATTTAAAGATACAAAAAAATCTCTTGTCTATATTTCAGATGATTTTAAAACAGGATATAGCAAAATTATTACTTCATATACTGTACTTAAAGAATACAAAAACAATTCCTGTTTATTAGAAATTGAAATAGAAACTGGAAAAACACATCAAATTAGAGCTCATTTAGCCCATATTGGTCATCCAATTATTGGTGATGGCAAATATGGTATCAATTCTATTAATAAGCAATTTGGCTTTAAGTATCAACAACTTACTGCATATAAATTAACTTTTAATTTTAAAACAGATAGTGGTATTTTAAATTATTTAAATGGAAAAACAGTGACTCTAAATTAGTCACTGTTTTATCATTTTTATTAATCTTCTAATAAGTTATAAAAATTTTTAAATTCATATCCTTCTGATTTTAAATATTCTATTGATTCTCTTAAAATTGTAGAAGAATCGCTTACATCTTTAGTATCATGCATTAAAACTACTAATGAACCTTTATTTCTTGATGTTTTCTTCAAATTATTTAATAATTCTTGTTTTGAATATTTTTTTACAGAGTCATTATTTAAGCAATTCCAATCAACATATGTATATTGCATTTCTTCCAAAACTTTTAAAACTTCCTTTTTTCTTGCCTTATTAGAAGGAGACATAAATCCATTCGGAAATCTAAAAATATGTGAACAATAATTATCAATTCCTATTGCTTTTCCTATTGCAGCATCAGTTTTTTCCACTTCATTTCTAAAGCTTTCATTACTTTTATATAAAACAGAATTATTATGATCATATCCATGATTTGCTATGTAATGTCCTTCTTCATATTCTCTTTTTACAATCTCTGGATGCCTATCAACATATTTACCTATTACAAAAAATGTAGCTTTTACCTCTTCTTCTTTTAATATATCTAGAATTTTTGGAGTTACTGAAGTTGTTGGACCATCGTCAAATGTTAAATATGCTACTTTTTCTTCACTTTTAGTTATTTTAGCTATTTTTTCTATCATTTCTGTTGATAGCGAACTATTCTTTGATAGTTCTACTGCACATGTTTTAGAATTATTTAGTTTAATAATAATTACTATCGTTATACATATGATTACTATTATTAGCAAACATAATAGTTTAATTTTCAAATTTTTATTCATTTATATCACCTATTTTAATATATGTTTTTAAAATAGGTTTAGAATTTATTTTTTTAGTATATAGCTTAAATCACCTGAATTAAATGTCAAGTATGGTGTTTCCGTATTATCGTAATATACTCTTTGAAGCATTTCTGTTCTACCATCTGAATATGTTAATTCAACATAACAATCTCCAAGTTTATTATAACTTCTTAATATTTTGTACTTTCCTTCTGTTGAAGTTGAACCATCAGTTACTGGATTTATCGCATCAACAAATGTTCCATCATCATTAAGTTGTAAATAACTTCCAAATTCCAAATATGAACTTCCATATAAATCTTTTAGGTTATCATATGTTTCATTTGCTTTTAGGTCTGAAACTTTTTGTGTGTTCCATTTTCCTATAATTTCACTATCTTCTGTTTCACTTGATGTTATTGCATTTGAGCTACTAGAAGTTGTATCGCTACTTGTTGTTGTATTTTCTTTTGTTGTATTTTGAAATGTTGTGTTAGTGTTTGTTGATGTTGTATTACTATTTGTTGTATTTGTATTAGTCGTGGTCGTATTTGTATTAATTGGTCTTGTTGTGTTTTTTTCATTATCAGTTGTTATTGCTGATACTTGCTCTTTTATAGATTCTGCTTGTTTATTACTTTCTATTTTATTTTGATAAACTTTTGCAACTATTACTACTGCAATTACTACTAATGTTATGCATAAAACTCCTAATATTATTATTAAGTTCTTTTCTTTATTTTTCATATTCCTTTCCTCCTTATATTAAAGCTGCCGAAACATGATAAATATCAGCATTCTTTCCTAATTTTTTTTGAGCCTCTCTAAGTACTTTATGGTCATCATCTAATAAAATCAAGTGGTCATATTGTTCACCTTTTTCCTCTATCTTTTTCGCCTTTATTATATCCCTATTTTCTTTGTTGTACTCTCCTATTTCTTTAGTAATTATTAACCAGTTTTTTTGGGGAATAAATGGTGTATTTTTTTCTAGCCATTTTTTCTTTTTTTCTGTTAATTTAGACGTTTTGGATAATGACAATATATACAAATCTATATTTGATATTTGTGATATTTTTTCTAATGTTTTTATAATATCTTTTAATGGTTCTGCATTGTCATAATCTTCTTCCATTTTTTCAGCTACCTTGTCTTCTGGGTATACGTTATATACAGCTATAGTTCCATCCATATCAATAAACATAGCTACTTTTTGATTTTCTTGACAAGTTTTTTCTACTTTTTCTATGAATTTACTCATTTAAAATCCTCCCCATTTTTATTATAACATAACTACATATTTTTGTATATATATTAACTAATAATAATGAAAATTTGGCAATAAACCATTGGTTGCAAATTGTTTATCCTGAATTCTAGTTCTATACTAAATATAATACGTGTATTAGAAAAGGTTAAGTAAATATCCACAAAAAATAAAGGGCAGCTATTGCAAAACCAACAACTGCCCTTTATTTTTTATACACTTAATCCTTATAAAATACCACCATCGGCTTACCTAATGGAGTACCATCAGCAGTTTCAAGCTCAATTTTGAAGTTGATATTGCTATACTTCAGTGACATGCTTAAAAAGTATGCCGCCTGCAAACTGCCCGTCTTCTCAATAATGTCTCCGCTTTCCATTGCCTTAAATCTCTGCATAGCTTTTTCATATGATTCGTGCATATTTTTCCTCCTGGTCAATGACCTTTTTCAATAATTTGTTTAATAATATATGCAAACACTCCTTAGAGTGGAAATAAGAAAGTAAATATATATAAAACTAAGTCTTGCTTAATCTATTATCAGTATACCACATTATGTTAATTTTGTCAAATTTAGATACAATCTAATAGTGTAAAATATGATTCATTTGTGATAATGTCTTAATATATCATTTGAGAAAATGTCTTAATTTTAAAAATATGATATAAGTAAATCTGATAAAAATATCGGAGGTGCTTATGAGAAAGGTAGAATTAAGAATGAATGAAGAATATAAATATAAAATAATAAAAAAATTAGTTGAAACAAACGGAAATAAACAAAGAACTGCCGTTACCTTAAAAAGATCTATAAGACAAATTGATAGAATGATTGCTGGATACAAAGAATATGGAAAAGCTTTTTTTGTACACGGTAATCGTGATAGAAAGCCTAAACATGCTCTTACAGATGATTTTAAAACAGAAATAGAATTATTATATATTAGCCCAAATCTCTACCATTGATGAAGCTAATGAGTTCTTAAAACAATTCATAATCCAATACAATAACAAGTTTGCTCTGTGTATTAATCATAACAAATCTGTTTTCGAAAAGCAACCCTCTGAGGAAAAAATTAATTTAACCTTAGCTATATTGTGTCAAAGAGTTGTTGATAGTGGTCATTCAATAAAGTTTAATAATGAATATTATAGGTTTATAAACAAACTTGGTAACCCTATTTTAACAAAGGTACTAAATGTACTGTGATAAAAGCTTTAGATGGGCAATTATTTGCTACTGTAGATGAGTCTATATTTGCTTTAGAGAAAATATCAGAAGTACAATCAAAGTCAGAGAACTTTGATGATATCGAAGAAGTAAAAGAAAGAAAAATATATATTCCTAGAATGATACATCCATGGAAAGGAAAATCATTCGAAGAATTTGTTAAAAAACAAGAACACAGATTAGAAGATGTCGCATAAAAATATTAGCACTAAACTTTATAAATTTAGTGCTAATAAATAAAATTTTTTAAGACATTTTCAAAAATGATTGACAGCAAGCCCATTTAATTTTAGAAAGTAATTCTTCATTTATTGATATTTTTCTTTTAATTGTGCTTATCATATCACAAAAACCTCCTTTTTTCAATATATTGAGGCTTTTTTCTGTCTTTTGCTCTCAAAAAGACAAAAAAAGAAGCCGATTAAATCGACTTATATTTGCGAAATAATATTCACTTTTTGCTTTCTTAAACTCTAGTAGTATCAATACTTTCAAAGAGTTCGACGAAAACGCATAATGGAGCGAATTACATACAAGTTACGAACTAAGTTCTCTTTCTAAAAACATTATATACAAAATTTTTGCGAATTTCAATGAAAGTATATAAAGTTTTCAAATTAAATGATATAATTTGTTTAAAATTACAAACAACTTATTTTAAGGATGTGGTTATATATGTTAGATACTAATTTTAATCAAATTATTGAAATGATTGAAAAGCGAAAAAATAATGCATACAGAAAAGTAAATGAAGAACTGATTTTATTGTATTTAGAAGTTGGTAAATTTCTATATGAACTAAAAGAAAACACTAATTATGGAGATAAAATAACAACAAAAGCCTCAGATTTTATGAAAAATAATTATCCTAACATAAAAGGATTTACTAAAAGAAATATAGAACGTATGATTCAATTTTATAGTACTTATAAAGATGATGAAATTGCGACACCACTGGTGACGCAATTGTCTTGGACAAACAATTTACTTATATTAAGTGGAGCTAAAAGCAAAGAAGAAAGACATTTTTATTTAAAATTATCTATTAAAAATAATTATTCAAAAAGAGAATTAGATAGACAAATATCATCAGCATATTATGAAAGATATATGCTCTCAGATGGAAAACAATTGCCTACAATAAATAAAACTATAGATGAAGATGATTACCCAAATACTAAAATTTTAGATACTTATAGTTTAGAATTTTTAGATTTACCAAATGAATTTTCTGAAAAGGATTTGAAAAATGCAATTATAAAGAACTTAAAAGATTTTATATTAGAAGTTGGTAAAGATTTTACTTTTATAGGAGACGAATACAGAGTTCAAGTTGGAAATCATGATTTCTTTATTGACTTATTATTCTATAACAGAGAATTATCTTGTTTGGTAGCATTTGAATTAAAATTAGGAGAATTTAAAGCAGAATATTTAGGAAAAATGAATTTATATTTAGAAGCCCTAGATAGAGATGTGAAAAAAGAACAGGAGAATCCAAGTGTTGGTGTTATACTTTGTAGTTCTAAAGATAAAGATGTTGTTGAATATTCAATTAGTAAAAATATGTCTCAAACTATGATTTCTGAATATAAGTTAAAATTAATTGATAAAAAATTATTAGAAACAAAACTTAAAGAAATGAAAAATTTGATAGACAATAACGATAAATTGTAAGTTGTCGAACAGATTGGAGAAAATTTTATTATGAGTTTTAAAATAATAGACTTAGAAAAATATGATAGAAAAGAACATTTTATACATTATTTAAATAATGTACCATGTTCATATAGTATGACAGTTAATATTGATATTACAGACTTATTAAAATTAACAAAAGAAAGAAATTATAAATTATATCCAGTAATATTATATGCAATAACAAAAGTAGTTAATAATCATATTGAATTTAGAATGAGTTTAGATGAAAACGATAATTTAGGATATTACATTAATGTAAATACGTCTTATACAATATTTCATAAAGATAATAACACTTTTTCAAATATATGGACCAAATACGATAGTAGTTTTGAAAAATTTTATAATAATTATGAAAAAGATATTCAAGAGTATGGAAACGAGAAAGGTTTTATAACCAAGAAATGTGAAGAAAATAATTTAATAAACATTTCGTCTATACCATGGGTAACATTTACTGAATTTAATTTGAATCTACCAAGAGGAGAAAAATATTTATTGCCAATATTTACAGTAGGTAAATTTTATGAACAAAGTAATAAAATATTATTACCATTAGCAGTACAAGTGCATCATGCAGTATGTGATTGATTTCATACGAGTAGATTTATAAATGATCTACAAGAATTCGTTAATAATTTTGAAAATATAGTATAAGGTAAATTTATATGTTGAAAGGAGATAAACTTATGGATAGAAGATTAAAAATAGTAATAGAAAATTGTCCTCAAAATCATAAATGCCCAGCTGTAAATGTTTGTCCAGTTGGAGCATTATCTCAAAAAGATTTTGAAGCACCTAAAATAGATCATAATAAGTGTATAAGATGTGGTAAATGTTCAAACTTTTGCCCTAAAAAAGCATTAGTATTAGAATAGAAATATATGCTATAGGAGTGAAAATAGATGAACATTTTAAAACCACAAAATCTTCATATTCAAAAATTAGAAAATAAGTATTTAGTTCACATTAAAGAAGATGAAAAAATTAATTATTGCAATTTTGAAAATGAAGAATGTAATAATATAAAATTATATGAAATTGAATTTGAGCATTGTAAATTTAATAATATTTGTATGCAAAATAGAATATTAGAAAAAATAACATTTAGAGATGTAGTATTTGAACAATGCGATTTTTCTAATACAGAATTTTTAGAAACATCTTTTATTAAGTGCGAATTTAATAATTGTAAAGTGTCTGGGTGCAATTTTGCAGAAGATAGATTATATAATGTAGCATTTATAGAAACAAATGCAAGCTATATGAACTTATCAATGGCTAGTATAGAAAATATCTTATTTAAAAATACAGGTTTAAAAAGTAGTTACTTTCAAGAAACTAAAATAAAGAATCTTTATTTTGAGAATAGCGATTTAACTGGAGCAAGATTTTTTAAAACAAGTCTAAAAGGAATTGATTTATCAAGTAGTAAAATAGAAGGTATTGCAATTTCAATAGAAGATATTAAAGGTGCAATAATAGACCAATTTCAAGCAACAGATTTACTATATTTAATTGGTGTAAAAATCAAATAAGCATTACAGAAAAGGACACTCATTATAGCTAAATTTCATATATTATAGTATATAATATATGAAAGGAATGTTAGAAAATGTATAACTCAAATGATATGTATGGAAATAACTATGGTAATTATTATAATCCTTATAATTATATGAATTACTATAATATGAATCCAAATTATATAAGAGATTATGGACCAGAACCATTTGTTATGAATATAAATGAAGTAACAAAGCAAAACAATAATTTTCGTACAGCTTTATGGACAGGAAATCATTTACAAGTTACCTTAATGAGTATAAATGTAGGAGAAAGCATAGGGTTAGAAATGCACCCAGATGTAGACCAGTTTATACGAATTGAACAAGGATATGGACTAGTTCAAATGGGTAATAATAAAAATAATCTAAATTTTGAAAGAAAAGTATATGATGATTTTGCTATTATAATTCCAGCAGGAAAATGGCATAATCTTACCAATATAGGAAATGTACCAATTAAATTATACTCAATATATGCACCACCAAATCATCCAAAAGGAACGATTCATAGAACGAAAGCTGATGCAGAACATGAATAAAAAATGATAGATTAATCTACTAATTAGATTAGTCTATCATTTTTTTAGTAACATATTAAAACTTTTAAGCATATATACATACAAGGAGGATTTATATATGACTAAAAAAAGTTCTATACTTAAATTTGAAATAATAAGTGCTATTTTTATGCTGGTAGTAGGAACACTTTTACATTTTACTTTTGGATGGTCTAATAACAATCCATTGATAGGTACATTTAGTGCTGTAAATGAAAGCACATGGGAACATTTAAAATTATTATTTTTTCCAATGCTGATAAGTACAATTATAGGATATTTTTATAAATGGAAAGTTATACCTAATTATTTATGTGCTAAAGTGCTAGGAATTATATTATCTATGTCTTTTATAGTAGTATTTTTTTATACATATACTGGAATAATAGGAACAAACTTTGCTATAGTAGATATTGCTAGCTTTTTTATAGCAGTAGCATTAGGTCAATATATAGCATATCGAAAAATGGAATCAACATTTTCTTGCAATAAGTTAGTATCTATTATAATTTTATTGGTATTATGTTTGTGTTTTTTTGCTTTTACATTTTTCCCACCTCATATTGCATTGTTTAAAGATCCAATAACAGGTATGTTTGGAATTTAAAAGTATAAAATATTAATCTTATAGTAAAGGCAGAAAATTGAAATTTATCTGTCTTTTATGTTATAATCATCTCGACAACTTACAATTTATAATTTAAATTATTTATTAATTAATATTATTATTTCAGTAAAGGGTATGGGAATTTCATATATAAGAATTTATGCGGGAGTATAAATTCAGTGCTGTCTAGCTAGCTAGACATAGATTTTATTCCCATATTCAAAAAATATAAAAAAGAGGATTAAATTATTATTATAAGTTTTTCCTCTTTTTTGAAGATTATTTATATAAAAACATATTCATTTAAGACAATTTCTTCTGCTGTATTTTTATAGGTGTTCATTAATTTTGTCCATTCCAATGGATTTAATTCTTTGTTTTTTTCAGACAGTCTTTCATCATTCCTAATATAATTTTCCATTAGTTCTTTATAATAATTCTCACAAGACCTACTTACTAAAAGAAGATGATGAGTTAATTTATTTGTCATCAATAATGTTTCATAAAGTGCCTTCTTGTTTTGTGCAATAAAGTATAATCTTAATATTCCATATCTTCCAAGTCTTCCATAATTTTCTTCTTTTTCTAAATATAAATCTGGTAATAAATAATCTCCTTTTCTTGTATAAGTAACTTTCATTTTTATCATTCCTTTCTTCTTTAAATAGTGTTA
>MNRR01000014.1 GCA_001916055.1 Clostridium sp. 28_12 | reverse complement strand
TATGAGGGCAATAATAGACTTGCTCTATTATTACCCCATTTTTCTTTAATTCATTTATCATATAATCAAAAATTATATGTGCATCTTTATCTGTATAATAGCCTCTAGCAATTCCAGATTGATTTGTTATAACAATTAGTTTAAATCCTAATTCTTGTAATATCTGTAAACCTTCTATTACACCATCTATAAATTCCCAATCTTCTATTTTATACAAATAATTTTTATCAACATTTATAGTTCCATCTCTATCTAAAAAAATTGCTTTATTCATATAATTTTTGATTATATGATAAATGAATTAAAGAAAAATGGGGTAATAATAGAGCAAGTCTATTATTGCCCTCATATAGGTAATGAATGTGATTGTAGAAAACCTAAATTAGGTTTATTTTATAGAGCTCAAAAAGATTATGACATAGATTTTTCTAAAAGCTATGCAATTGGAGATAAACTAAGAGATTTAGCTATATGTGAAAAAGAAGATGTAAAAGGATTTTTATTAAGTGAGGATAACGAAGAAGTTGGTCCTAAAATTAGAAAATGTAAAAATCTTTTAGAAGCAGCTCAAATGATAAAAGAAGAGGAATGAATTTAAAATGGCAAAAACAGGGTATTTTTCTGGTACATTTACCAAGATAAACAATTTGGTTTTAAGAAATGAAAAAATAAGAAATCTAAAATCTATGTATTATTATATAGATGGAATTGGATTAAAATTTATAAAAAAGCCAAAACAAGAACAGAATTCAAAAACAAAAGTCATAATTGTATATAATTTATCACTTGGTGATGGAGCAATGTTTAATTGTGCACTAAAAAATATAAGAAAAATCTATCCAGAAGATAAATATGAATTAACAATAATTTGTCAAAAAGGATTGAATAAAATATATGAGGCAACAAACTTATTTGATTATGTATTAGCTTATAATTTTACCAAAAGTGCAGTTGATTTAAAAGAAAGAATGAATTTGTTCAAAGAATTGAGAAAAAAGCAATATGACATTTTGTTAGACCCTATTGGAATTGAAGATTGTTCTACAAACATATTAGTTTCTAGAGCTATTTTCAGTAAAGAGAAAATAGGAATTATAAATTATGGTAGAAAAGTAGCCTGTTCAGAAAAAATTTATAAAAAAGTTTATGATAAAATTTTAGAATTAAATGATCCTAAAATGCATTTAATAGACCATTATTTTGAATTTTTTAATTTGTTAGGAAATTTAAATATAAAACCTGAATTTGTAAATTTACCTAGTGAGCCATTAAAAGAAAAAATAGATGAAGATTATTTTATTGTATACCCAAGTGCTAGTACAGAATATAAAAGGTGGCCAGTAGAAAGATTTGCAGAAATAACAAAACGAATTTATGAAAGAACTAAAATTCCATTAGTTGTTTGTGGTACAAATGTGGATAGACAAACAAATGATGAGTTGATAAATTTAATAAAAGATAATGTTAAATATATTGATATGACAGGAAAAACATCAATATTAGAATATATAGATTTAATAAAAAAATCAAAATTTGTTATTACAAATGATACTGGAATTTACCATGTGGCTGTGGTATCAGAAGTACCTGTATGTATAACAGCAGGAGCATATACTTATGACAGATATTTAACATACAAATTTAATGGGGCAGATAAGTATAAAAAGCCATATGTAGCATGTGTAAAAATGGAATGTGCAAATTGTGATAACAGATGTATAAAAGCAAATGAATTAGAAAAGACTTGGCCATGCTTAGATGCAGTTACAGTTGATATGGCATGGGAAAAAGTTAGCAATATGCTTGAAAATTTAAAACTTTGAGAGGAATAAAAAATGAAAAAAGAAAAACACGAAAATCAAGAACTATCAGAAAAAACAGCAATTCTAACCAAATTAAAGTTAATAAATTTAGTTAAATATTTAGTATATTTTTTTGACAGAATAGTATGTTTATTTAGTGGAAAGAAAACTAAAAATGATAGTACTAATAAGAAAAAAGTTTTAATATTAGCAAATTTAGGACTTGGTGATGCAATGAATTTCTTATCAGTTGCAGACAAGTATAGAAAAGCATATCCAAAAGAAGAGTTTGAAATAACATTATGGGTATCTAATCATTTGGACGAATTAATGAGAATGGAAACTGAATTTGATAAAGTAGAATTAGTTCCATTTAATCAAATTACTACAGATATAAAGAAAAGGATAGCTTTAATTAAAAAGATTAGAGAATATAAATATGATGTAGTTATTGATGTTATGGGAGCAACAGGATGTACACCAAGCATGTATTTAATGGCATCTTCAATAGCAAATGAAAAGATAACTATAATAAATAATGCATATTCAATATGTCCTAAATTTTTCACTAAGAGAGTATATACTAAATTGGTAGAAATAAATGATAAAAAAATAACCAATATAGAGTATTATCATTATTTGGTTAATGAGATATTAGGGATAAAAGATGATGAAATAAAATTCCATAAAGTCAAAGAAATAAAGTTAAATTTAGATTTACCAGAAGAATATTATATAGTATTTCCAAGTGCAAGTTTAGACAAGAAAAAGTGGGAATATGAAAAATATGGTGAATTGATAGAAAAAATTTATGAAAAAACAAAATTGCCAGTTGTATTTTGTGGCACGAATTCAGACTTAACAGATGTAAGTGAAGTAATTAAAAATATAAAAAATGCTAAATATGTAAATTATTTAGGAAAAAGCTCAGTTGTTGAATTTATAGAAATAATAAGAAGAGCTAAATTTGTAATAACAAATGATACCGGAGCATATCATATTGCATTAAGTCTTGAAGTTCCTGTAAGCATTATAACAGGCGGATATACATATGATGGATTCGTTGCTTATAATTTTAAAAACAATAAATATAAAAAGCCGTATATAATAACAAACCAAAGAGAATGTTTTAATTGTAATAGTAACTGTAAGTATTTAAAGGATGGGCAAGAAAAATGGCCATGCTTACATGCTGTTACTGTTGTTTATGCTTGGAATATTGTTGAAAAAATGATAGATGATATACAAGATAAGCAATAGAGGAGGAAGTATATTGGAAGAAAATAGAAAAGAAGATGGTAAAAAGACAGTAATATCTATGGTAACATATTTAATAGCTAATGTAATAGGAATGGCAGTATCATTAGTTGCATTACCAATATTAACAAATTTACTTTCTACTGCTGAAATGGGAATTGCTACAAGTTTTATAACATTAAAAAATATAGTTACAATTATATTATTATTAGCAATGTACATATCAATAGATAAAATGTATGTTACTATAAAAGACTATAATGAAAGATATAAATATTTATCTTCTATTTATATATTTTCAAGTGTTGTGGCAGTGGTGATATATCTTGTGTATCTTGTTTGTCAAGGACCAATTAATAAAATGCTAGGATTTAATACACCAATGATGACCTTGATGTTTGTTATGTGTGTATTAATAAATGGATGTACATTAATGGTTGCAAATTGGAACTTTTGCAATAAAGCAAAATACACATTTGCTTATAACTTGTTGGCATTACCAATATCACAAATATTGTCAATAGTTTTAGTTTTAATATTACCATCAGAAAAGTATTTAGGAAGAATAATTGGTGTAGACTTTTTTAATATAACATTAGGAATAATCTGTGGAATAGTTATTGTTAAAAAAGGAAAAATGACATTTGAAAAAAAATACATAAAAGAAAGCTTGCAAATTAGTTTACCTATGATACCACATTTACTATCACAAATATTTTTATCAAGTTGTGATTTGTTAATGATAAAAAGTATTGTAGGGGAAGCAAGTGCAGGAATTTATAGTGTTGCATACACAATTGCGAATATTTTGTACACAATTTCATTACAAATATTTAAACCATGGTCACCATGGGTATATAGAAGAATAGAAAACAAGGAAACAGATTCAATTAAAGAAAATTCAAAATTAATAATGCATATTGTATGGATATTTTGTATAGGAATATTTACAGTAGCTCCAGAATTAATAAAATTATTTATTAATTCAGAATATGCAGAAGCTTCATTAATAGTACCACCAATATGTTTAGGAATATTCTTTCAAATGATGTATACATTTTTCTATGATATAGAATATTATCATAAGAAAAACAAACAAATAGCAGTATTTTCGGTAATTACAGCAATTGTAAATATAATATTAAATTATGTAGCAATAAATATTTGGGGATATCAAGCAGCAGCTTATACCACAATAGTAAGTTATATAATATTATGTTTGTTACATTATTTTGGAATGAGGAAGATAGACAAAACACAATATTATGATTTAAAAACTTTAATTACTTTAAGCATAGCTCTAATACTAACAACATTTGCAAATGTTATATTTAATAATAGTATTTTAATTAGGTATATTATTTTAGTTATTAGTGGAATTTATATTCTTATAAGATACAAAAAATTAATTGTTGATTTTGGAAGTAAGGCTTATGAAAAAGTGAAAGTGAAAGGACTAAAGAATGAATAATATAAAAGAACTATATTTGAAATATAAAGAAATAATAAATTATCTAATATTTGGAGTATTGACTACAGTTGTTTCGCTAGCAACATATTATATATGTGTATATACATTTTTAAATCCAGATAATAGTTTACAACTTCAAGTAGCCAATATTGTTTCTTGGATTGCAGGTGTTACATTTGCATATATAACAAATAGAAAATTTGTATTTGAAAGTGAAGAACAAGAAAAATTAAAAGAAGCTGGAAAATTTGTGACGTCTAGAATAGC
>MNRR01000013.1 GCA_001916055.1 Clostridium sp. 28_12 | reverse complement strand
TTTTTCGGTAATGCCTATTAACTGTAGCATTTCATTCAATATAAACATTCATTATTTTGGTTGCACTTTCGTAAACTATTCAGAACAAAAAGCACGTGCTACTTATGAAAAATTAATAGATTTATGTAGAGATAATCCAGACGTAGTAGATCCTCTTCGCTTCTTACGTGAAAGAGAAGTTGTTCACTTTCAAAGATTTGGTGAAGCTTTAAGAGGTGTTCAAGACAAACTCGCTGAAAAGAAATTTTATATGAACGATGGTAGTTGCTTAGATATGCAACAAAATGATTGTAATTGCTAATAAGTCAAAAAGGTAATAGATAAAATATCTACTACCTTTCTTTATATTTTATATACTACGCGCTATTAATAATAAAATATCAACTTATCTTTGTTCTTCTTCTTTTACAAATTCATCTAAAACTTTTGCAGAGCCATGCTTCTGATTCCCTGTTAATATTCCATCTTCATCTCTATGAAGGTTCATAAATACTAAAAAATTGTAATCTTCTTTCCCTAATTGCTTTTGCAATGTTGCTAATGACTTCTTTTGCTTTTCAGTAATTTCCTTTGGCATGTAGAAAATTCCTGTTTTGTAATTTGGAAATGAGGTATTTTCAGCAAATACAATATGACCTAACTTTTGCATTTCATAAAATACACTATTTACATCATTTTTTTCTTCTAAAGCTTTTTGTAATTCTTCCTCATCTTTCATATGAGATTGTAAAAATTCTCTTATATAAAAGTAATGAGCTGTATCATCATCTTCTTTAAAAATTCTTTCTACCTTTCCCTCTTTATCTTTTCCATCAACAGGTCTATCTCCATATAAAATTAAGATTTTCACTTTTTCAATCAAATTATTTTCTAATTTGCTCATTCTCTCCACCTCACTTATATCTATATTATACCATAATCCACTAAAAAGTTCAAATCTATTGATTTTTCAAGCTTTAGAGAGTATAATTTTTTTGTAAGAAAGAAGGATTAAAATGTACTTAGATTTGAAAAACAATACAGATTATACAAAATTAATTGAACCTGCTAAAATTATAAAAAACGGAGGTTTAGTAATATTTCCAACAGAAACAGTTTATGGCGTTGGAGCTAATGGACTAGATAAAAATGCTATTAAAAAAATATATGAAGCAAAACAAAGACCTTTAAATAAACCTATAAGCCTTTTAGTTAGCAATATTGACATGATTGAAAATGTTGCAAAAGACATTACAAATATAGAATATTCTATAATAGAGAAATTTTTTCCTGGTCCTTTAACTATTATTTTAAAGAAAAAGGAAACTATTCCTGATATTTTAACTGCTGGCTCTGATACTATTGGAATTCGCATGCCTGCAAATGATATTGCTTTAAATTTGATAAATTATGCTGGCGTTCCACTTGCTACTCCTAGTGCTAATCTCTCTGGAAAGCCAAGTGGTACTAATTTGAAAGATATAATAAAAGATTTTGATGGAAATGTTGATTGTTTTATTGATGACGGTCCTAGCAAAATTGGTCTTGCATCTACTATTGTTAAAGTTATTGATGGTGTGCCTCACATTTTAAGACAGGGTTCAATATCAATTGATGAAATAAATTCAGTTATAAATTAAAGACAAAAAAAAGAGAGCCTACAGACTCTCCTTTAGATTTGTTCAGAACATGTACTGGTTAAAATCATTTACGAGTTACATTCAACTAGCATACATCAAGCAAGTCTATTCAACAGCTGTGCCTTCTTCTGGATAAGCACTACATCGATGTCAATTCCCTGCTTTCTAGCCAAGCTCTCAACCTCTTTTGAATTGGTCTTGAGAATTACTTTGTAGCCGTTTTCCCACAAATGGCATGCGGCCGCTACAACTCCAATAGTTCTCGGTTTCACGAGCTCTACTGGCTGACAGAAGAGTTTCTCCTTTCCATCCAAATGAATTGGAGTAATTCTATACGTTGAATAATAAAACGTAAGAATTTCTTCAGCAGTATGAACGGATCTCGTAAGCTTATCCAGTTCTTTGAGATTGAAAGATGGCATAAATACATCCAAACTTTCATTCAAAATCCCTGGAAGACCTACATCTAACATGTAGCCTGTTTCCACAAGGACTACCTGTTTTCTTTCTTCCGTCATAGACTCATCATCAGCTTTGACTTCTGTGTCAACCTCTGCTTCATCAGCATCAACTTCCACTGAAATCAGTTTGTCAGCTTCTTTTTTAAGTCTGGCATTTTCGCGTGCCTTAGCTAACAGCTTGTTGTAAGCAGTTTCGCTCTTGTAGTGCTCCTTTACAATTTTCCGGCAATAGGAAACAGAAAGTTTTAACACATCTGCTACATCTTCCTATGTTGCCATTTCATTGTAAATCATGCTGATTGCTCTTTTTGCTCTTGTCTCATTGCCCATTGTTCTTCTCATAATGATGATTCTCCTTTTTCGGTTCAATTTTTGTTCTGGTTCTAGTTCAAATATTCTAAACAAATCTAATACAATCCTTAACCGGTACATATATATTATAGCACACCTTAACATATTTTGCAAGTTTATGTAAAATGCAAAAATATATGTTGAACTTTATGTCAAATCATGTTATAATATATATGTTATTATTAACATTTTATTTATGTTCTTATAAGGAGGTACTAACTATGAAAAAATATCCAATGAGTGCCCGGAGCGAATTACTTGTAAAAAAAGTATTCGTTTATGGGTTTACCTGGAGAGAAGTAGAAGACTTCTTCCTCATAAACAGGAATTTCCTGTATGATGAACTAAAAAATGCTTTTCTACAAATGCCCTATTCTGACGAGCGCTTACGGCGCTTTGACGAAAAAATGAAAGAAAATGAGAAGAATAAAGAAATTACACCTATATCCGTAATATTAGACGAACGGTGTTAGTATTTTAAAGAACATGCAAATGGGGTTGTTATTCAACCCCATTTTTATACTGCCTGATATTCTTTTACAATCTCACAAATCAAATTAGCTGCATTCTCTACACCAATTGCATCACTATTAATACAAATGTCATAATTAGAAGGATCTTTCCATTCTTTTTCTGTATAATATTTATAATGATTTGCTCTTAACTTATTTATTCTATTTATTTCTTTTTCAGCTTTAGCTTTATCTAAATTATAAAATTCAACAGCTCTTTTAATTTTATCATCCATACTGCTAGCAACAAAAATGCTAACAACATTTTCATTATCTTTTAATATAAAATCCGCACATCTACCTACAATTACACAAGATTCTTTATCAGCAACATTTTTTATTAATTCAGATTCTTTTATAAACAATTCATCCGAATTATTCAATCCTGCATAATAACCATTATTAAGTATATCTAATGCATCTCTTTTTTGCTCATTGTTTTCAATATATTCTTCTGCCATACCTGTTTCTTTTGCTAATTTCACAATAAATTCTTTATCATATAGTTTTATTCCTAATTTGTCTGCAATTAATCTTCCTATATATCTTCCACCTGAACCATATTCTCTAGAGATTGTAATTACTATTTGTTTATCAGATACAACTTTAGTAATTGTTTCTTCATCCGCTATTTGATTTTCCTTATCTGTTATTTTTAGTCCTTTTACTTCTTTTATTAAAAATATTGCAGCTAATATAAATGCTAATCCATCAGCTACTGGTCCTGCACTTAAAACTCCCATTATTCCAAACATATGGCTTAGTATCATCATTGATGGAATTAATATAACAATTTGTCTTGAAAGTGACAATATTGCACTTTTTGTACTTTTTCCAATTGCTTGGAAGAATATTCCTGATGGAATTTGTACACCATTTACTATTGTTAACATTAAATATGTTCTAAATGCTAAACAAGCAAATTCCATATAATTCTCATCACCACTACCAAATATTAATATTAATTTGTCTGGTATTGTTTGGAATAAAATAAATGCAATTGTACTTATTACTACACTTGACCCTAATACGATTTTTAATGCTTGTTTTACTCTGTCATATTTTCTTGCACCATAGTTATACCCAAATATTGGTTGACTTCCTGCTGCTATACCAATTATTATGCTATTTAATATCTGACTTATTTTCATTACTATTCCTAATACTGTTATTGGAATTTCTGCACCAAATTTACTTTCTGCTCCGTATTTGCCTAATAAATTGTTTTCAGCTGTCATAACACATACAATACTCATTTGTGTAATAAAACTGCTTATTCCTAATGTTGAAACCTTTTTACATACATTTGCTTTTAATTTGAAACTTTCTCTTGATAATTTTATTGATTTAAATCTCTTTATATACGCAACATTTAATATAAATGTTAATATTTGGCTTATAACTGTTGCTAATGCTGCACCTTCTACACCTTTATGGAATACAAATATGAATATTGGATCTAATATTGTATTTAATATAGCTCCACTTACCATACTTACCATTGAGTATTTAGGGCTTCCATCTGCTCTAATAATAGAGTTTAATGTTGTTCCTATCATTGAGAATGGAAATCCTATTGCTATAATTTTTCCATATGCCATTGCATATTCTTTTAAATTATCTGTACATCCAAATATTTTTAAGAATGCTGGTAAAAATATAAGTGTTACTATACAAAATATTATTGATACTATTGCAGATAACAATACTCCATTTCCTATTCCTGATTCTGCTTCTTTCTTTTTCTTTTCTCCTAATTTTAAGCTTAGATATGCTGATGCCCCATCTCCAAACATTAATGAAAATGCTAAGCATATCATTACTAATGGGAATACTACATTTGTAGCTCCATTTCCTAAATATCCTACTCCTTGACCTATAAATATTTGGTCTACTATATTATATAGCGAGTTTACCAACATAGATATTATACAAGGAATTGAGAATTTTCTGATTAATTTTCCTATTTTTTCTTTTCCTAATATGTTTTCTTCTTGTTCCATTCTTTTCTTGTATGATATATTTAATAACTTAAATAGACCATACACTCCTTTCTTCATTTATTTTTATATTAATATTTAGTATAATCTAAATGTGGTAACTGTGG
>MNRR01000012.1 GCA_001916055.1 Clostridium sp. 28_12 | reverse complement strand
TTAATAGAAAAAACATAAAAAAACCTTGTAAATACTGAATTGAATAGGGTTTTATGACAAAAAAGTTTCAAATGTTGCACTAATAAGACTACTAATCTGCAGCTAAGTCTTCTTGAAGATTTGCTATTGCATCACCTTTGCATGCTAGGCAATTAGCATTAAATGGAACTCCCGCAGCTGATTGTGGATATACATCTACACCATGTGGTGTGTATTTGTAAACTAACCTAAAAGAAAAAATATATATGTAACTACTTATAGTTTTAAAACTATGAGTAATTTTTTTCAATAGTGAATGTTATTGCAAGCCTAACAAATGATCTTTTATTAACATCTACCATATTTTCTCCTAATTATACAAAAATTATATATCTCTATTAAAGCAATGTGTTAATTTTAAAAAGCCAAAAGGCTTTATTTTTTGCACAAATACAAGCCTTTTTGCATATAAATTAATATCGTGGGAGGATTATATTATGTGTGAAAAAGTAAATTTTAATGTTATCGAAAAGAACAAATATGACAATATAGATGATATTACAAAGTTTATAAACAATATTGTCAATAAATTAATTGTAAATGAATTTGCGAAGAGTGTTGATTGAAACTATTCATTGCTGTATAATGAAGTTTTACAAAATGAGTAGTTTACCGATTGGAGGGTAAACTTATGAGAGTGGCAATTTATTGTAGGCTTTCTCGTGAAGATGATGATAAACTTCATGAAAACGATGAAAGCGAAAGTATCCAAAATCAGAAATCTATGCTAATTAATTATGCAATAGAAAGGAGATGGGATATTTATAACATTTACTGTGATGAGGACTATTCTGGAATTGACAGTGAAAGACCTGAATTTAATAAGCTATTAGAAGATGCTAAAAACCATAAATTTGATATTGTACTTTGTAAAACACAAAGTAGATTTACTCGTGATATGGAAATAGTTGAAAGATATCTTCATAATAAGTTTGTAGAGTGGAATATTAGATTTGTTAGCCTTGTAGATCATGTTGATACATTAGATAAAGGAAATAAAAAATCAAGACAGATTAATGGTTTGGTAAATGAGTGGTATTTAGAAGACTTATCTGAAAATATTAGAAGAACATTTGATAGCAAAAGAAAGCAAGGATTACATATTGGCTCTTTTGTATGTTACGGTTATAAAAGAAATCCTGAAAATAAAAATAAACTTATTATTGATACAGAAGTCTCTGATGTAATTAGATTAATATTTAATCTTTATGAACAAGGAAAGGGTGTTAATAAAATTGCTCAAATATTAAATGATAAGGGTATTTTAACACCTACTAAATATAAACAATCACAAGGAATTAATTTTAAAAATCAAGGTAAGAATATGGATTATTGGTGTGAATCTACAGTTAGTAAAATTTTAAAAAATGAAGTTTACATTGGTAATTTAGTACAAGGCTATAATAAAAAAGTTAGCTATAAATCTAAGCAAATGAAAAATCAGCCTAAATCAGAATGGATTATTGTAGAGAACACTCACGAACCTATCATTACTAAAGAGCAATTTTATAAAGTTCAAGAGATTTTTAAAAGAAAAACAAGAAGATGTAAAAATGGTGAAGTTCATCTATTTGCTAATAAACTTGTATGTTTAGATTGTGGTACAAAGCTTTATAAATGCAGAAATGATAGAGATTACGTTTATTTTTCTTGTAAAGGCTCTAAAAAACTCTATGGAACTTGCACTCCCCATTCTATTGGCTATGAAAACCTTAAAAATCTGGTTGCTGAAAAGATTAGAGAAAAGATTTTAGCATTTTACAATTTTGATAATATATCAGATGATTTATTTGTTTCAAATGATAATTTAAACAAAGCTAAATTATTACAAAATAAGGTTGAATTGCTTTCAAAAGAAATGAAAGATATCAATAATGCAATAAAAGAACTTTACTTAAATAAAGTAAGTGGCAAAGTTCCAGAAGAAGTATTTGAAGATCTAAACTCATCTTTCCTATCTGATAAATCAGCAAAACAAAAAGAACTAACAAAACTTGAAAATGATTTATCTAATTTAAAGGAAAAAGAGTTAAACAGTAAATTTATAAAAGAACAAAAAGAAAAGATAATTAATCACTTTAAAAACTTTAAAGAACTTAATTATGACATTGTTAATAGTTTTATAGATTATATTGAAATTGGAGAAAAAAACAAAAAAACAAAATCACAAGATGTAATTATTCATTGGAATTTTTAGTACATTGTATAAATTTTACAAATTCTTCACATTGAAATCGTAGTAATTATTTTAAATTTATGATATACTATTTATAAATCTTAAGAAAGGAGTTGACAAACATGCCAGATGTAAAACAAAGAATGATAGATATTGTTAATTCAGTACCTGATGATTATTTTGATGGATTAAAACCAACCGAAATGGTATTTAAACTTATGATGGAATATATTAAAAGGTATGGCGAAGATGAAACAACTATTATTCCTGGAACTGATAAGCATTTTAATTATCAAACTCTAAAAGAAATGCTTGAAGATAAAAATTCAAATTAAAAGGAGGTTATATTAATGGATTTTATGAAAAAAACTTTAAATCAAGTAAATGTACAAGAAAATACTCTATATGATATTATTTATGATTTATTTTTCTTTGCCAAACTTCAAGAAAGTGAAGATGATATTAAAAATGGTAGAGTTTGTACATTGGAAGAATTAAGACAACACATTAATGAATTGGAGGCGAAATATGCAAATAATAATATCGAATGATGCAAAGTCTGCAATTACGGATATATATGACTATTCATATAATATTTCTTCTAATTATGCAAGTAGAATAATTAATCAAATATATGATGCAATTTATAATTTACAAAATTCGCCTTATATTGGTAGATATGTCCCCGAATTTTCGGACAAACATTTTCGAGAACTTATCTGTGAAAAATATAGAATTATTTATTATATTTCTGAAAAAGATAAAACAATTTTTATACGTTACATATTTTGCGGAAGGCAAAATTCTAATTTATTTTTTAAAGTTCATGAAAAAGAACTATTTGATTTTTTTAATCAATTATTTATTTAAATTCTTATTTGGATATATTCCAAACCCACTCCATGGTCTGTATAATATGCACCTAAACCTGCTGCTTCAATTTCTTCTATTGAGGCATTTTTTGTTAATTGATAAACAATTGAGCCAACCATTTCTAAGTGAGCTAGTTCTTCTGTACCAATATCATTTAAAATAGCTTTAGTCTTTTGGTCAGGCATACCAAATCTTTGAGATAAATATCTAAGTGAAGCGGCAAGTTCGCCGTCTGGACCTCCATATTGGCTAATAATAACTTTTGCAAGACGAGGGTCTGAACATTTAATATTAATTGGATATTCTAAAACTTTATTATAAGTCCACATTTAAACAATTCCTCCTTCCCAAGGCCATGGTTCTTCAAGCCATCTCCATTTATTGCAAGGGAACTGGATTGTTAAAGGTCCATAAACTTTTTGATATTTGTCAGTTAATTCTCGATACTCTTTGCAATATTTTCTGTGTAAGCAAAGAGCTCTTTCATCATCAGTATGAGTGTCTAAATAAAGACCTAATTCAATTATAGCAAAATTTAAACATTTGATATTTTGCAACATTTCTTCTCTAGTTGGTCTGCAGTCATCATTAGAAGACATGTTCATAGAATTCATATTGCACATGCAATTGCAATTTCTATTTGTATCAATTATCATTATTTATTACACCCCTCTCCAATAGCATTTGTTGCTTCTAAGAATTCATTAACTCTCATAGATTGGCAAGGCATATAAGGACTTACCAATTCTGGAAAGATTGTTCCCATTTCTAAGCCTATACAAGGTTTAAAAGTTTTATCCATGTATTGCCAAGGAACATAACTTTGAGCTAACATAGGATTTTCAGGGAATACATTCATTTCATACTCCTCATCAAATCCACATTCACATTCGTCCGCAACATTCATTTCATAATTACAAGGACAAACATCATTACATTTGTCTTCAAGCATGTTATTAGCTGTATTGCAACATGCAGTATTATTTATGCAACGGCATTTCTTGTATCTACGCGTAAACATATTAATCCTCCTTTTTTTGATTGTATATTACATAATATGACAGAAATACAGGGGTGTGATGAATCTGAAAAAAATTTTTGAAAAAATTTTGAAAAAGTATTGACAATTAAAGATAAATGGTTTATACTTAGACATGCGTTAGGCAATAAAAGAATAACGAAAATGCTCCTATAGCTCAGTTGGTTAGAGCAACCGGCTCATAACCGGTAGGTCCTAGGTTCAAGTCCTAGTGGGAGCACCATTTTTTTATTACATAGGTAATAAAAAATTTGGACAGGTGGCCGAGTGGCTAAAGGCGGCAGACTGTATGCTTTGCTTGAAAAAGCAGAATTTGCAGCTCATACAAGAGATTGTATGATGAAAACTAGGCTAAGTCGGGGAAGTCTTAACAGGCAAAAGTGCTGATGATAATCCCGAGCTAGAAAAAAATTTCGAGTGTAGAGACTTTACACCTGGCATCTGAAAAGATGAAGAGAAAGTCCAGACTACAAACCATATAGGGTAGTGAAAACTATAGTAGTAAGAAATCTGTTCTCATACGAGTACGAAGGTTCGAATCCTTCCCTGTCCACCATATTAATCTTAGGGTTATAAAATCCTAAGATTTTTTTATATCTATTTTAAGGCACGACCTTTTAGATAATTTTTGGGAGGGGAATATTTATGATAGATTCAACTAATAAACAAAGAGGAAATTGTGGGTTAGGTTTAGCAATAGCTTATTATTCAACACATGGTTATACAGTTTCAATTCCGCTTAATGATACTCAAGACTATGATTTACTTGTAGATAAAGATGGAAAAATAGAGAGTGTACAAGTTAAATATACTTCATGCAAAACAAAGTATGGAAATTATCAGGTTGCATTAAAAAGTTGTGGAGGTACTAAAGGGAAAACTTATAAAACAGTTGTAGAGACGAAAGTTGACTACTTATTTATTGCAACAGATAATACTGATATGTTTATAATTCCAATAAAAGAATTAAAAAATAAAAGTACAATCAATATATGTGATAAAACAGAAAAATATCGAATAAAATAAAAAACATAAAATTAGCACTCTTGTAGTGTTACAATTGATGTGAAACAAAAATAATATAGAAAAAAAGTGATTCAAGTAGTATAATTGAATTGTCTAAAAACAAAATATACGAAAGGACT
>MNRR01000011.1:15092-15617 GCA_001916055.1 Clostridium sp. 28_12 | reverse complement strand
ACTTGGTGTTCCTATAAATTCTACTTTAAAGTTTTCTTGTTTTGCTTGCGCATTTCCTACACCATTTATATTTAATTCCACATTAGTTATTGCAGCATACGCTACTGCTACTAATATTATCGCTACTAGTAGTACTCCCCCTACTATTTTCGTGTTTTTACTCATTTTTCTTCCTCACTTTCGTTTGTTCTTCATATATTTAATCATATCTAATTATTTTTGTCTAGTTGTTTATTTAATTTCTTGCACATTTTATTCCACTTTTTTTCGTGCAATTTTTTGACTTGATTTTTTTGAAATTTGTATGTATAATCTGTAAAGATTAAATGAAAGGAAAAAACTTATGGAAAAGATTATAAACAAAATTGCGCAAGAATTAAATGTAAAACCTACACAAGTAGAAAATGCTGTAAAATTAATTGACGAAGGAAATACTATACCATTTATAGCCCGTTATAGAAAAGAGGCTACTGGCGGTTTAAGTGATGAAATTTTAAGAGATTTGGGTGAAAGATTAAATTATTT
>MNRR01000011.1:4521-15068 GCA_001916055.1 Clostridium sp. 28_12 | reverse complement strand
AAAATTGACAGATGAATTGACTATTGCTATTGCATCTGCTGAGACTCTTGCAGAAGTTGAAGATTTATATAGACCTTTTAAACAAAAGAAAAAAACAAGAGCTACTGTTGCTAAAGCAAAAGGATTAGAACCTTTAGCCGAAATAATTATTGCTCAAGAAGAAAAAACTCCTATTGAAGAATTAGCTTCTGAATATATAAATATTGATTCTTTATCAGAAGAAGACAAAGCAAATAAAGATAAGGTTGTTGCAACTGCCGAAGATGCAATTCAAGGTGCTTTAGATATTATTGCCGAAAATATTTCTGATAATGCTAAATATAGAAAATATATTAAAAAGGTATGTTATCATGAAGGAAGTATTGTTACAAAAGCATCAAACCCAGAAGAAAAATCTAATTACGAAATGTATTATGATTTTACAGAATTGGTTTGCAAACTTCCTAGCCATAGAATTTTGGCTATTAATAGAGGTGAAAAAGAGGATTGCTTAAAAGTTTCTATTAATAAACCTGAAGAGAAAATTCTTTATTATATTCAAAGAGATATAATTAAAGGTACAACTCAATTTACAGAAATGTTAGAAGCTACAATATTAGATGCTTTTAAAAGATTAATTGAGCCTTCTATTGAAAGAGAAATTCGTTCTGATTTAACTGAAAAAGCTGAAGAAAAAGCTATTAAAGTATTCGGACAAAATGCAAAACAGTTATTGCTTGGTGCTCCTATTAAAGGTAAAACTGTTATGGGATTTGACCCTGCATATAGAACTGGTTGTAAAATTGCTGTAATTGATGAAACTGGTAAAGTTTTGGATACTTCTACTGTATATCCTACAGCCCCTCAAAATGATGTTGAAGGTGCAAAAAAGACATTATTAAATTTAATTGAAAAAGACCATGTTGATATGATTGCAATTGGTAATGGTACTGCTTCTCGTGAGTCCGAAATGTTTGTAGCAGATATGATTAAAGAAGTTAAACATGAAATTTGTTATGTTATTGTTAGTGAAGCTGGTGCTTCTGTATACTCAGCATCAAAACTTGCAACTGAGGAATATCCTGATATAAATGTTTCTATAAGAGGTGCAATTTCAATTGCTCGTAGACTTCAAGACCCTCTTGCAGAACTTGTTAAAATTGACCCTAAAGCTATTGGTGTTGGTCAATATCAACATGATGTAAATCAAAAGAATTTATCTGAAAGCTTAACTGGTGTTGTTGAGGATAGTGTTAACAAGGTTGGTGTTGATGTAAATACTGCAACTCCTTCTCTACTTTCTTATGTTTCTGGTATTAATAATACTATTGCTAAAAATATTGTAAAATATAGAGATGAAAATGGTAAATTAAAAGAAAGAAAAGAATTACTAAAAGTTCCTAAGCTTGGAAAAGTGGCTTTTGAACAATGTGCAGGTTTTATTAGAATTCCTGATGGTATAAACCCATTGGAAAATACTGCGGTTCACCCAGAGAGTTATAAACCAACAGAAAAATTGCTTGAACTTCTTGGGTTTAAAGTTGAAGATTTAAAAAATAAAGATAATTTAAATTCATTACGTGAAAAATTAAAATCTGTTAATATTGCTGAAACTGCCGAGAAACTTGAAATTGGTGAAATGACTTTAACTGATATTATTGCTGAGCTTTCTAAACCTGGTCGTGACCCAAGAGAAGATATGCCAAAACCAGTTCTTCGTAGTGATGTTTTAAAATTTGAAGATTTAACAGAAGGTATGATTTTAACAGGTACTGTTCGTAATGTTATCGATTTTGGCGCTTTTGTTGATATCGGTGTTAAATATGATGGACTTGTCCATATTTCTGAAATGAGTGATTCCTATATTAAAAATCCTTCCGATTTGGTTTCAGTTGGTGATATCGTAAAAGTTAAGGTTATTAAAATTGACCATGACCGCAAAAAAGTGGGACTAAGCATGAAAATATAGTAAGATATAATAAAATATAGTAAGATGTTAAGATAAAAATTATTAATATGAATGAAAAATTTCGTGTATCTAAACTTGAAGTTAGAAATTATAAAAAAAACGATGAGGGATGTTCAATTTCCATTGAAAGAGGCTCATCGTTTTTTATTATAATTTCTTCGAAAGTTTAGCTTATCCGAAATTTGTAATGAATTTAATAATTTTTATCTTATATTTTAATATTTTTCTTGTATCTCCTTTATTTTATCAAAATCGTTGTTTAATATTTCAATGAATACTTCTGCTATTTGTGGGTCAAATTGAGTACCTTCACATCTTTTTATTTCTTCTTTTACATGTTCTACATCAATTGGTCCCCTGTAACTTCTTCTACTTGTCATTGCATCAAATGTATCAGCTACTGCTGCAATCCTAGCTAAGTATGGAATTTCTTCACCTTTTAATTTTGATGGATATCCATTGCCATCATATCTTTCGTGATGATGTTTTACAATAGGTATTATATCTTGAAAAATTGCTGCAGAACCTAAAATGTGTGCACCTATTGATGGATGATTTTTTATCTGTGAATATTCTTCATCTGTTAATTTAGCCGGCTTTAATAAAATACTATCTGGTATTCCTATTTTACCAATATCATGGAACAATCCACCTATTCTTAGTGTTTTTATTTGCTCTGCTGGTAAACCTAATTTTTCTCCTATTAATACAGAATATTCTGATACCCTGTCTGAATGTCCTCGTGTGTATGAATCTTTAGCTTCTACTGTATATCTTAGTGTTTGTACCATATCTAAGTATGCTTGCTCTAATTGTTCTTTTGAATCTTCCAATTTTTCATTTATTCTTTTAATTTCATCCATTTGTTTTACGGATTTTATTGCAGATTCTATTAATAATAATAGTTGGTCAAATTTATCACTTTTTTCACAGTATCCTTGTATATCTAATCTTTTTATTGTTTCTAATGGTGGTGCTAAATCTTTATGGCCGGTTAGTAACAATATATACAATTCTTTATTGAACTTTCTAATTTCTTCTACTACCTCATCACCATGTAATGGTGTCATCATAAAGTCAAGTAACATTAAGTCAAAGTGTTCCTGTCTAACTCGTTCTATTGCTTCTACTGGATTTGTTATCCCCACAAATTCATAACTTGTATCTTCTAAAAGCACTCTTAAAGAGTCCAATATTCCTTCCTCATCATCTACACCTATTATTTTATACTTTCTTCCTTCGTTTGTCTGATTCTGAAGTGCTTTTCTCATTTGATCACCCCTATATTTCTACATCCAATTTATTATTGCTATTATATTAGTTTATTTTTTAAAAATCAATACTTTTATCAATAAAATTTTATCACTCTTTTTGCATGTGTTAATCTATTCAATTAGTGACTATATTTCATTTATATTACAACTATGTTTCTTTTTTATTACATTTTTGTTTTTTGTTTGATTTTTGCTATTTAGGTTGATATACTAATAAAAAAGGAGGATTTTGATGGAAACTTCTGAAACTAAAACTGAAAATGTTGAAGAAACTGCTGTAATCGAATATAAAGAAGTTGAAGAACCTTGTGTTGCCTTAACTATAATTGGTGAAAATCGTCTTACTAATGCTGAGGTTTTTGTTAAACGTGGTTTTAAATTTTCAATCAAAACATTTTTTTCTACTTTTGTTCTTACAATTATTTAAAAGGTAGTTTTATTTCAAAGTATAAAACTATCTTTTTTTATTATAATATATGTCAGTGTATCTAAATAGACTAATTCTTTCGAATTTCTTGCTATACTCAATTTATATCATTTTAGTAAGGAGTGATTTATATGTATTTATCAGATGCAGTAAGAGATAGAATTAGATTTTATCAAGGTCAAACTGGTATGAGTCTTTGGGGATTATTTAAAGCTTCTGGTGTTCCAATGTCAACATTAGCAGCATTTATGAGTAAAAGAACTGAATTAATAAAATTGGATACTCTTCTTCATATTTGTGAAGGATTTGGTATAACTATTACTGAATTCTTCGAGAATGATATTTTTAAAGAAGTTGAACAAGATTAATTTAGCATTGCTAAAGCCGACCTGGTCAAAATCCAAGTCGGCTCTTATTATCTTAATGGAATTATTATATTAAATGTTGTTCCTTTTCCTGTTTCTGTAACATATGTTATATCTCCTCCAAAATGAGCTTTTATGTTTGAATATGACATATATAATCCTAGTCCCGTTCCATTTTTTCCTTTCGTTGTAACCATTTCTTTAAACAATCGATCTTGCACTTCTTATTATTTTCTTTTTTATTAACTATCATTTCAATATTTTGATCATGTTTTCCTTCATATGCTTGTATAGCATTTGATATCATGTTATTTACTACTTGTACTAAACTATTTACATTTCCTTTTATTATTTGATTTTCATCTGTTTTCATTACAACATTCATATATATATATGCATTTTTTAACTCATGTTTCATCAAAATATTTACTCTTTTTATAAGTTCATTTATTGTAAATTCTTCTGTATCATCACTAGATAATGATGCTACCGCTTGACCTTTTACTGTTGTTATTATGTCAGACATATATTCTAAATGTGCTCTTATCTTAGGAATCCACTCTTCCATATCTTTTGCAATATCATGGTGGTCTTGAGAATTTACAAGTGGGTCATCTATTGATTCATCATATTCACGTATCAAGTTTTCTAATCCTTGTACCGCACCAGCTATTGACATTATCGGTGTTTTTAGATTATG
This sequence comes from Clostridium sp. 28_12, assembly GCA_001916055.1. GTDB lineage: Bacteria > Bacillota > Clostridia > TANB77 > CAG-508 > CAG-269. The sequence goes on along the minus strand of MNRR01000011.1, from coordinate 10,354 downwards.
TGCAATTCCTCCTATTAGTTGACCTAGCCCTGCTAAACGCTCTCTTTCCATTAATATATCTTGGTTATTTTTTATTGTTTCCATATCTTCTTTATGTTGTGTAATATCTTTTAATAAAAATAATATCCCCAATGAATTATTATCTGACTTTATTGGTGTAATTTCTATTTTAAAATATTTTTTTATTTCTGAAAAGTGTTGTTCAAAAGATATTGTTTCATCAGTTTCATTTGCTTTTTGTATTGATTTTGTAATTCTTACAATTGATTTTTTACTTACTTTCCTATTATTTAAAAATCTTATAAAATTTTTACTTCTTATATTTTCTGGTTTTAAATTAAACATATCTAAAAATGTTTTATTAAAATCTGTAATTGTGTTTTCTTCATCAAGTACTACATATCCATCTGATATCCTGTCTACTATTTTTTGTAATGCTATTGGCGTTATTTTTAAAAAGTTAAATTTTAATATTGCAAATGTGTAAAATATAACGGCAATTGAAAAACTTATAGGAGTTAAGCAAACATTCATATTCCATATTTTAAAAGTTCCTGCTAAATTTACTAAGATTGGGAACATTGTTCCAATTATAATCAATATTGTTTGTTTAGAAAAACTTCCTGAATTTTTTAAAGAAGCATTTATCATTATTCCTATACTTACTAAAAGTAATCCATATGTATAAATTGAATGTATATAAAAATATGATCCATATACCATTTCACTTAAATTTGTTGAATAGGTTTTGTAAAATAAGTGATGATATTTATTGGTATATAAAACCAATAACGTTAAAAATGGTATAACAAATAATAATAAATATTTTCTTTTGAATCTTATTTTTGTATTTCTAAATATTATCGCCACAAAGAATAGTGCTACTGGCAACATACAAGTTCCAATATATATAAAATTTTCAAAATATATTGGTTCAACATTGAAAAAGCTTGTGCATACCAGTTGCAGTATTACCCCAGTACTAATAACAAGCACTGTTATTAGTACTGTTGCAAATGCATTCTGCAGCTGAGAGACTGGTCTTTTTCTTATAATATTTCCCATTAACACTAATATTGAGAGTGTTGATATTACTAATAATATAAATTCTGTATCTATAACCATCTTTTGTTTCCCCTTTAATAATTTATAAATCCGATCCTTTTAAAATAGTCCATATATTTTAAAATATATTCTCTGTCTATTTCTTTCCATGTGAATCCTATTTTTTCTAAATATTTTTCAGAAAATTCATATTTGACTCTTACATTTGAAGTATATATCAATTGTTTTTTTGAATCAATATCATGTATTATACCAGATAATATTTCTTTTTTAAAGTCATCATTTAAAATTTCTGTTAATTTATTTGACATTGTTTCATTATCTACTCCATCTATTTGAATTCCTAATTCATGTAGGGTATTTATCAATATTTTTACAGGCAATAATTTAGGATTGTATATATGAAATACATTACATATACTATTATAGTCTAATATTTTTATAACCGCTTCTGCGCAAAGGTCTACTGGTCCAAGTTCTATTGCATGTTCTAATAAATAATCTGGAAACATTCCTAATTCTATAAATGATTTTAATCTTTTAGCAAATGCATTTTCTTCAACATTTTGTTGGAATACTCCATCACTATATCTGTTTGTTATATTTCCCATTCTTAAAATTTGTGCATTTAATCCATCTTTTATTGCACTTAGAACTATCATTTCTGCTTTATATTTTGTAATTGTATATATTCCAGAAATATTTTGTTTTATATATAGTGTATTTTCTTTAAATACTTTTTTATCGTTTATATTTTCACTTGTTTCTTCTATTGATTCTTCTTTTTCTCCATTTCCCGAAACACTTATTGTTGAAATATGTATTAATCTTTTATTTGTTTCTTTACAAAAATCAACTACATTTCTTGTTCCATCTACATTAATTTGATTAAACAATTCTGGTGTTCCAAAATGTTTTACTAATGCCCCTGCATTTATTACTGTAGTAATTGTGCTTTTTAATAAACTGTAATCTTCTTGAGATAATTTTAGTTCTTTATATACTATATCCCCTTCTATTACTTGGATTCTTTTTTTATATTTTTCATAATATTCGTTTCCAAAATAAAATATAATTTTTTGTTTTAGTCTCGCAAGTGGTTCCTCATTATTCTTTTTTCTTACTAAACAATATATTGTTCCTCTATGTGTTTTTAAATATTCATCTAAAATATGAACCCCTAAATATCCTGTACTTCCTATTAACAAAATATTTCCCACCCTAAATTTTTTGATTGTTGAAATATTTTTCTCATTATTCCTATCTAATATTTTATTAATTTCTGAATAATCATATTTGTCAATATCATCTTGATTTTTAATCTTTTCTTTTTTTCCTGCTAATTCTTTTATTGTAGGATATTTAAATATATCTGCATATTCGAAATTAAAGTTATATTTTAATGCTTCAATTTGCATTTTTATTGCCGAAATAGAATCTCCACCTATGTCAAAAAAGTTATCATCTAGTGATATATTTTTTAAATGTAATACGTTTTTCCAGATTTGTAAAAGTTTTAATTCATCTGTATCAAATTTGTCTGGATTTACTTCTTTGAATTTGTCTTCTTCTAATTTTGGCATTGGTAATGCTTTTCTATCTATTTTTCTGTTTATCGTATATGGCATTTTTTCTAAGTAAACTATATAACTAGGAACCATATATTGTGGCAAATATTTTTTCAGATAACTTTTTATTTCTGTTTCAGTAACTTCAATTGTTCCATCTGTGACATAATATCCACATAATGTCTCTTCATCTTCTATTGTAATTTTATTCACTATTGCTGCTGATACTCCTGGATATTGTTCCATTTTATTTTCTATTTCTCCAAGCTCTATTCTTAACCCTCGTAATTTTATTTGATTATCTATTCTTCCTAAGCATTGTATTTTTCCATCAAATGTCCATCTTCCAATGTCTCCTGATTTATACATTCTGCCTTCACCAAATTGATTTGGAAGAAATTTTTCTTTTGTTAATTCCGGTTTTCCTAAATATCCTTCTCCTACTTGTATACCAGAAATATAAATTTCACCTACAACACCTATTGGCACTCTTTTCTTATTTTTATCTAATATATGTATTTGTGTATTCATAATTGGTGGGCCTGTTGTGATTTCAGTTTCTCCATTTAAGTTTTGGACATTTGATAGTACTGTTATCTCACTAGGTCCGTATATATTAAATACTGTTATATCATCATCTAATGCCTTCAAATCCTTCACAAACTTTTCCGGTAATGGTTCTCCACCAAATACCATGTTTTTTACTAGTTTTAATGGACTATTTTCGCTTCTATTATCATATACAATCTTCATTAAACTTGGTGTTACTGTCATTACATCAGTATTATATTTTTCCATTAGTTTTTCTAATAATTTTGGATTTCTATGTTCTGCATTGTTTGACATTACAATTCTTTGACCATGTGTTAATGATACTATTATTTCATATACAAATATATCAAATGGAGTTGATGTTACTGATAATAATGTGTGAATTTTTCCGTCATGTAAATAATCTAGTGCTTTTGTCATTGCTTTTGCCATATTGGCTAGTCCTACTTGATTTAGCATTACTCCTTTTGGTACTCCTGTTGAACCTGATGTATATATGATGTATGATAAGTCATTCATTTTTATATCTACATTTGGTTTGCTACTATTTCCATTATATATTTCATTATCTAGGTCTATTTCAATACAATTTGGTATTTCTTTTACTCTGTCTTTTAATTCTCTTTGTGTTAAAACATATTGTGCTTTACTGCTTTCTATATAATATTTTGTTCTATCTAATGGATATGTTGGATCAATATTCAAAAATGCTCCACCTGCTTTTAATATTGCATACATTGCAACAATAGTTTCTATTGATCTATTTGTCATTATACAAACAATATCATTATTTTTTATCCCATTTTTAATTAAATGGTTTGCTAAACTATTGGCTTTCTTATCTAATTCTCCATAAGTAATCTTGATATCTTCACATATAACAGCAATATTATTTGGATATTTTTCTGCTTGTTGCTCTATTAAATATGCTGTTGTATCTTGATTTATTTCTCCTTCTGTACTATTAAATTGAGCTAACATTTTATCTTCTCTTTCGGTTATTATATCTATATCATTTATCTTAATTTCAGTGTTATTCATTACTTGCTCTAATATGTACATATAATGTTCAAATAAATTAACTATTGTTTCCTCTCTAAATAAATCTGTACAATACTCTATATTAATAGTATGAGTTTTTGGCTTTATTTCTAGTGACAAATTAAATTTGGCAACATTGTTATATATCTCTAAAATACTTACATCTTTTCCATCTATTTGTAAAATATTCTCTTCTTTATTTTGATAAGTAAACATTACATCAAACAGTGGATTCCTTGAATTATCCATGGTTATTCCAAGTTTTTTTACTAATTCATCAAATGGATATGGTTGATATGATAAATCATCCAATATCTGTTCTTTTATCTCGTTTAAAAATTCTTTAAATGTCTTTTCAGGTTGTATATTGGCTTTTGTTACAATGTTATTTACAAACATTCCAATCATTCTCTTCATTTCATTTCTGTTTCTGTTCGCCATAGGACTACCTAAAGTAATTTCTTCTTGACCTGTATATTTATAAAGAAGTATATAAAAAGCTGATATAAATAGCATATATGGAGAAACACCTATTTTCTTTGCATATCTTGTTATTCTTCTAAATTTATGTTCATCAATTATATTAGTTATTTTATTACCATTATAGCTCCTATTTGCAGGCATTTTATAATCATATGGTAAATTTAATTGTGAGAATTCTGAATCCTTAAATTTATTTATCCAATAATTCTCTATTCTTTTAATTTCATCACTCTTATTTACATTATTTTCCCAAACAGAATAATCTTTGTATTGAATTGGAATTCTTTTTAAATTATCTCCATTATATAGTCTTTCAAATTCTATTATAAAATTATTTAAAGATGTTCCATCCATTACAATATGATGTGTTTCCATCAATACTAATGTTTTTTTATTGTCTATATAATGTATTTCAACTCTAATTAATGGTGCTTTTTCTAAACTAAATGGTCTTGTAAAATTTTCTTTTATTTGTTTTATTTCTTTTTCTTTATTATAAAAAATTGGGATATCTATATGTACATCATCATGTATTTTTTGCATTATTGTATCATTTTCCAACACAAATGATGTTCTTAATATAGTATGTCTCTCTATTATTTTCTCAATAGATTTTTTTACTTTATCATAATCTAATATTTCATCTACAAGTATTCCACCAGTCATATTATAAACAGTGCTATCTTCACCTATCATTTTGCAATTATAATATATTCTTTTTTGAGTAATATAATCTGATATATCACGTATTCTGTAATTTGATAACACATCTTTTATATTTATTTGTACATTAAATTTAGATAATATTTTTGCAGATAAAGTTATAGCTGTTAATGAGTCTCCACCAAGATCTAGTAAAGTATCATTAATACTTATATTTGATATGTGCAACATTTTGCCTATTGTTTTAACTAATTCTCTGTCAATTTCATTTCTTGGTTCAACAATAATCATCTCTGTCTCGTCCACTTTAGGATCTGGTAACTTTTTCCTGTCTATTTTTCCATTTGGAGTTTGTGGAAATTTATCTAGTTTCATAAAATATTGTGGAACCATATATTCAGGCAATTTTGTATGTAATACGCTTTTTAAAATATCTTTATCAACAGGACCATTTTGTATGT
>MNRR01000011.1:2351-4515 GCA_001916055.1 Clostridium sp. 28_12 | reverse complement strand
TCTTTTCCGTTTACTTGTTTTTTTTCTACTACACAATCAGAAATATTATATATAGATTCTATCTGTTTTTCTATTTCAGGCAACTCTATTCTTAAACCTCTGATTTTTACTTGATTGTCAATTCTTCCATAGCAAGTAATTTCTCCATTATCATTAAATGCTCCTAAATCTCCAACTTTGTACATAATTTTACCATCTATAAATGGGTTATGAATAAAGCTCATCTCTGTTTGCTCTTTTTTATTCATATAGCCTTTTCCTACTCCATCTCCTGAAATGTATAATTCACCAATCGTTCCTTTAGGCATTAACTTTTTATTTTTATTTAATATATATATCTGTGTATTATTAATAGGTTTACCAATAGTGATTGTTTCTTGATTGGTTGCATTTGCAATGGTAGAAAAAATAGTAGTCTCAGATGGTCCATAACCATTATAAACTGTAACATTAGGTATTATAGCTTTTATCTTTTCCACAAGTTTTTTCGGTAAAGGTTCACCTGCAAGCATAATATATTTCAAACTATTTAAATTGTCTTTATTTTTTATATTTTCTAAATGAAATTTCATTACTGATGGAGTTGTTTGCATTATTTGAATTTGGCCATCTTTTATAATTCTTTCTAATTCAGATGTCATCTTTTGCTGATTTTCATTTGTAAAACCTCTTGTTAATGACATTAAACTTTCAAATGCAAATATATCAAATGAAACTGTAGTTATTGAAATAATTCTATAATTATTTCCATCTCTTAAGTATTCTATTTTTTCTTTCATTGAATTATAAAAGTTTGTTAAGTTTTGTTGTTTTAACATAACTCCTTTTGGTGTTCCTGTAGAACCAGATGTATATATTAAATAAGATAAATCTTCTGGTTTAGATATATTATCAAGATTTTCTTTATTATCTTCGTATATTTTAGGATTATTTATGTTTATAATCTTTTTATCTGTTTTTATTCTTTGCTCTTCACTTGTTAATAATATATTTGCAGAACTATCTTTTAGCATATATTCAATTCGTTCATTTGGATAATCAAGTGCAATAGGAATATAACATCCTCCTGATTTTAAAGTTGCTAATATTGCAATAACCATTTCAAATGATCGTTCTTGCAAAATCCCTACTATTGTATTATTTTTTACACCATTTTCTCTTAATACATATGCTAAACTATTAGACTTTTCATTTAATTCTTTATATGTAATTGTTTTGTTTTCAAAAACCAGTGCNTTGCTTGTTCTTCAAAATATTTAATAAATGGAACGCTCTTATCATATTCAAGCTCTGTATTATTAAACTCTACAAGTAATTTTTCCTTTTCTTCAGGTGTAACAATATCAATATCATTTAATTTAATATTCTCATTAGAAATCACTTGAAAGATAATATTTAAAATTCTATCATGAACCTCTTCTATATCTTTTGAAGTATATATACTTGTCTTATAATCATATGCAATATTTAGATTGCCTGTATCATTTATATCATATATATGAATATCCATATTATCAGCACAGCAACCATTAAAAGTCCATTCAGTTCTATAATTTATATTTTCCTCAGTCTGTTTTGCATTTGTTATTTGATATGATAATAAAATATTATATAAATTAGGAATGTTTTTATTCTTTTCCCTCAAATTCTCTAACAATGCTTGATATGAATACTTTTGATGCTTTAGCATACTAATTGAATCAAGTGCAATATTTTTGGCAAACAACTTAAAATCCAATGCTTCATCTAAATTAATTTTAAATGGAATCATATTAATAAACATTCCAGCAGCATTCTTTTCCTTAAAATTAGTTCTATTTAATATTGGTGTTCCTATAACAAATTCACTCAAATTAGAAATTTCACCTATATATATAGCATAAATAGCCATAAAAAAATTATACAAAGAAATTTTATTGGCTTTGCAATATTCCTTTATTTTTGAAACATAATTACTTTCTAATTCATATTGTTTTCTTTCGCCACTAGGATTATTAGTATCTATTTTATCTTTAATACTACCTGGAATTGAAGCAACTTCTGGTAATATTTTAAATTTCTCTTCCCAATACGCCTTATCTTTTTGATACTTTTCACTTTTTATGTAATCTTGCTCAGATTTAATATAGTCTATATATGAATATATAGCCTTTGTTTCGATTTC
>MNRR01000011.1:0-2345 GCA_001916055.1 Clostridium sp. 28_12 | reverse complement strand
TTCGATTTCTTTATTTTGTTTTAGTGCTGAATATGTTTTGATTATTTCATTACAAATGAACGCAAGTGTCCACGCGTCTGAAATCAAATGGTGAATATTGAGCATAAAGGCCCCTTCTCCATTTTTAAACTTAAAGATATAAAATTTAAATAATTCTGAATTTTCTAACTTGAATGGTATTCTAACAATTTTGTTTCTTTCTTTTTCTAATTCTTTTGAATCCTCAACATTAATAATGTCTATCTGTATTTCTTTTCGTTCAGATAGCAGCTGTTTAATTTTCTCGTTTTCTCTCTTTAATTTTAACCAAAAATTATCATGTTTTTGGCACACAATTTGTATTGACTCTTTTAATTTTTCAAAGTCAACTTGTTCATCTATTATTGCTGTCCCACATATATTGTTTATACTACTTCCTTTGTAATATTGTTCTGTTACCCAGATTGATTTCTGAGAGTTCGTTAAATTCCCCATTTTTTAACACCCTTTTTTACTTTATTTCTTTCCAATATATTGCATATAGTCCACGCTACTATATTATAACATTATTTTACAAATTTTGCAAATTTTTGTTTTTTTGCCTAAAATCTCCTTCTGCAAAAAGAGAATCTTAACATTAATTAAACTTTTTGATTATATTTTAAATAATTGTTTCATACTTATAAAAATGAATTTGGAGGGCTTTTTATGTGGAAAAAAATTAGGAACATACTAATAATTATTTTAATTGTAAGTGTTTTAGCCGGAATTTCATATTATCTTTATACTACATATAATAAAATAGATATTACTCCTGAATATGAAATAAAAAGAATTGAATCCACAGTTCCTCTACAAACTGTGGATAATGTTGAACAAAAAAGTCAAACTGTTGCTGATATGTTAGAAAAAGTTTCACAAAGTGTTGTTGGTATTTCTAAAATAAAAACACGTTCAAATTCTATCTTTTCCTCAAGTAATTCCATTAATGAACTTGGATTAGGTACTGGAATAATTGTCTCTAATAATGGATATATATTGAGTAATTGTCATGTGACTGGCGAAAAATCTTCAACATGCTATGTAACCCTAGAAAATGGAGCCACTTACGAAGGTTCAGTTGTTTGGTGTGACTCGGATTTAGATTTATCTATAACAAAAATTAATGCAAATAATTTAAATTATGCAACAATAGGAGATTCTTCTAACATTAAATCAGGAGAAACTGTTTACGCTATTGGTAATCCTATCGGATATGAATTTAGACGTACAATTACATTAGGTATTATAAGTGCAACAAATAGAACTGTTAAAATTGAAGAAAATAATTCTGTTTCATATATGACTGACTTAATTCAAACAGATGCTTCTATTAATCCTGGAAACAGTGGAGGCCCCTTGATAAATCCATATGGCGAAGTTATTGGTGTTAATACAGTAAAAATTACTACAGCAGAGGGAATCGGATTCGCTGTTCCCATAAATGTGGTAAAGCCTGTCATTGAAAAATTTGTTACAACAAATAAATTTGATGAACCTTACCTAGGGATCTATGCTTATGATAAAGAAGTTATTCCTTACATTTCTTCAACTTCAAATTTCACTTCTGGTATTTATGTTGTTCATATATCTGAAAAAAGCCCAGCCATTTCTAGTGGTATTCAAAAAGGCGATATTATTACTTCTGTTGACAATACTTCTGTTAATAATATGATTGAACTTAGAGAATATATATATACTAAATCCCCAGGAGATACTATCTCTATTAATATTAATCGTGGACATATTACTAGAACTTTTGATATTGTATTAAAATAAATACAGTGTGTATGTTCTCAATTTTAAACTTACACACTGTTTTATATAACTTATCTTTTTTTAGAAAACAGCCCCAATAAGGGGCTGCTCTTTGTAAAAATGGTAGGTTCCTTTAGATAGCATCCATAAAGCTATCTATGTCCTCTTCTGTCGGGAAAAGAATCGAAAAACTTACAGTAATCTCGATATCTCCCTCTAACTTGCAAGGCTGAGGAATCTTTGGGTATGGAATTCCTTTAAATTCCCTTGCCAACCAAACAACTTCCAGTACATCTTGGAGCATTGTCTGCTCACACTCTCTTGATGGGCTTCTTCCTCTTGCCTCCATAACTGGGAAGAGGCCACTCTTCTTTTCAAAGGTCCAATCAATAGGAACATACGTCATTTTTCAAACCTCTTTTCTAAAAGAAATATCATATATATATGTTAACACATTTTCTTTTAAATTTCAATACTTTTTTAGTTGCTATAAAACTTTAGATGTAGGTTAGTCAATCATTTGTCACAAATTATTTAAAATAAATACTTTGAGCACCTATATTGCAAAT
>MNRR01000010.1 GCA_001916055.1 Clostridium sp. 28_12 | reverse complement strand
TTTTTGGTGTCGCTACTTTACCATATATTTCTTCCTCTAAAATTTTTGACATAAGAAACTCCTTAATATGTATTTTATTTATAAATTCATATTACTATTTTATTTTTACTCATCCTATCACAAAAGCAGATAATTATCTGCTTTAAAATCTGTAATTTATTGTTCATTCTCAGAATCCAAGATTGATTTTACATACAAAAATATTATTGTTTCAATTAACATTTGAAATAAACATATTCCTTTAACTGATGTTCCATTTTCACACATATAATCCATTATTCTATCTGACTGAGAAGCAATTGTTTTTTTTCTAAATGAAAATAGTTATATAATTGTAATTCTCCGTCTCCTAGTTCAACCTCAAATCTAATTCTATTAATTTTATTTGGATCATCGCAGAAATTTTCAATCATTTCATTTATTTCTGCTCTATTTTTATTATTTACAACTATTTCAAAGTTTGGTACAAATAAACTTCGAAAAAAATCAAATAATGTAAAAACAAATAAAATGCTTACTACTATAAGTATTAATACACATATTATTTTCTTTGTTTTCATCTCATAACTCCTCCTACAATTTATTGGTATTTTTATATCCATATCTTTTTTAAAGAATTTTAGTAGTTAATATTTTTCTTATAATATTTATTCATAAAAATTTGTAAATTATTGTTCTTTTTCTATCTTATCAATAGAAAAATAGTAAAGCATCATAATTAAAGAGATTACTAATCCAATATAGAATTCAGGAAAAGCAAATTCTATACTATTATGAATACTCATTTTTCCAGTTATATTCATTATGTGCCAGGTAAAAAATTGATATATTTCTGAAATTACAATCCCAATTGTTCCTAATGCACCTAATATTTTATTTGTCTTTTTATTTTTAAATAATCCCCATACCCCAATAATAAATAATAGTACAGATATAATTCCAATTGGGTTAAGCAAGTTAATCAATCCACTAATCTCCTGTACACCTTTCTTTCCTCCATATTGATTTAATAACATTGGTAATAAACTAACTAAAAATGCTATTGTTAATTTAATTTTCTTTTTCATAAACTCTTCTCCTTCTAACTATTGTTTTCTAATAAGTTACTATTTTTTATTGTCTACCAGTTTTTTTCTTCCAGCATATATAGTAAAAACTATTGTCGTAAAACTTATAAATATAGAAATTTCAACCATATCATTATAATTGAATTTATGATGTTTGCTTAAATATTGATATATGTAATAAGATTTTTCATTTAAATATAAATTAGTAGATTTAATTGAATTATCATCATAATGTAAAGAAAGAACTGAATAATCATTTAACCCTGCACCACTAATTTCAATTTTCCTTATATCCTTCGATTTTTCAATCTTTATATTATCTTTTTGTAAATTTTCTTCAATAACAGCTATATTATTTTGATCAACATTTAATTCATAGTTTACTCCCCAAAAAGTAGCACAAAAATCAATACCAAAAATAATAATTGGAGAAATAATCAATATTATTTTTATAAAATCAAAAAATCTTTTCCCTTTCATAAAACAAAACTCACTTTCAAATTTCTATTTTCCTACTAAACTCCTAAATTGTAAGTTGTTGCACTAATCTTCAATTACTTCTATTGATTTTATTTTTAATTCATCCAAAGGTATATTTGAATTTTCATATTGTACTTTTACAATTTTTCCTTTTTGTAAATTTCCTATTATTTCAGTATTCTCTGTGATATATGCTTTTACTGCAAATGGAAAATTATAACTAGTATCAGAATGAGTATCATCTTCTAAACTATATTTTAAATACACATATCCTGATTCAGTATACTCATCACCAATAGTTACAATTGAAGAATATGTCCTTTTCCCTGTTAATGCATCTCTTTTCATTTGATTATAGTCGTTTGATTTTAAAACAATAATTGAATTATCTTTAGTATCAAAATCATTATCTCCCATGCTGTAACCTTTTTTACTTAAATCTCCACTACAAATCAATATATCTCCTTCTTGTATATAACTTGTATCATATTCTTTCAATGTAAAATAATCTAAACATTTTTGATTTTTATTATTAATATTTGCTCTAGTATATTCTTCCATTTCAAAACCAAATTCCCCAAAATGTTGTCCATTAAATATATAAATATATCCATTATGATTTAGTTCCACTATCCCTTGAATAACTGTATCTTTAATTACTTCTGTAATTTCATCTTTTTTAGACATATCATATATAATGTTTCCTTCCTTATCATAAATAACAGAATACTTATTAGAATTTTCTGTTTTTTCTGATTTTTTATCTTTATAAAAAAATACTACACCAAATAAAAATATTACTAATATAGTACAAATTACAAGAATAATAATTTTTTTCTTCATATACAAACCTTCTTTCTACAAATCACTATTTTTCTAACTAATTACTAAATTGTAATTTATTAGTTTATTAGTTTTTTACTATTATATTAAAATTCTAAATTTGATACAAAAACAAATATACCAAATCCTAGTATAGTTATAAAAATTGATAATATTAAATAAAGAATTATATTTAAATTTGCTTTTTTCTTAACTTTAAAATTTAATGGTAATAATAGTAACAATAATGGTATTATAGAAAGTATGTAACATACATAAATATTAGTAATGTTACTTAAATATCTTATAATAAACATTATCGAAAGGAAATATATTGTCCCCCCTAAAAAACCAGTCATAAAATTATATATTTGAGATACTATCAATAAATATTTATCATCAAAATTATATTTCAAAAAAATTATAAGTGTCAATACACTAATTATCCATATCAATAGTGCCAACCAATAAATCATTACATATCTCCTCTACAAATTACTATTTTCCTAACTAATTACTAAATTGTAATTTTATGATTTTTTATTGTTTTTATCGTTATTTCTATGAGTAGATGATAAGCATAAGTATGCTGATCCTAGACATAAAAACACTACTCCTGTACTAGTATTTTTATCAATAAAGTTTATGATAGATACAATATAAAAAATTATTGAAGCAACCAGAAAGCATATAAAGTCTATCTTTTCTTTCTTGTCTTTTTGTTCATTGTTCATTTTTACCTCCTTAACAAATTACTATTATTCGAGATGATTATACCATACTTTTGTAAAAAAACATAAAAAGATACTAAAATTCTCTAATATCTTCCTATCTTTATGGTATTAACTATATCAATTATTTTATATGATTTTTTCCAATATATTGTGTTGCAATTCTATTTTCTGGCTTTTCATCGAATATATATAAAACTAATAAAAAAATCCATTCCAAAGGTTTCATTAATATATATGTAATATCTGCTTGAAATGCAGTATTTATATGTTTAGATAGCGGATAGCCATATTTATCATATATATATCTTACAAAATGATGAAATTTAGGTATTCTCTCTTGTATTAAATCTTCAAACGCATTTGCAACACATAATTGTCTATTAACTACAATTTTCTCTCCTCTCCTTATTCCCATTCTTATAGGTTTGACAATGCTTTTATGTCCTCTTAAAGAAACAGTACACAAATAATGTCCATCATAAGTAATTGATGGTGGAGATACTTTTGTTGATAATGTCCAATCACTTGTTTCTAAAAATGCTTTTATTGCTTCATCTGGTCTTTGACCAAACAACACTAATATACATACAAGAATGGCTATAAGTGGTATTGAAAAGATAATTGCAATTATAGGCCAATTATCTATATCACAAAGTAATTTATTACATCTGTTTAATAACTTGTTGTTATATTCTTTTGACTTTATATTTTGTTCTTTATATTTTTTCATAATTTCTATTTCAGCTCTTATACTACATAAAATATAGTTAATAGGAAATATTATTAAATATGGTATCCCAAAAATTGCTAATTCTAGCATATTCTTGCTTAATTGTATTATAAAAATTATCATATATATTGAACATATAAAAATTCCTGACATCGCTCCTACAATAACTAATGGCGGTAATTTTAATTTTTTTATTCTTATTAAGCTATAAGATATAATTCCTAATAAAAATATTGCTAAAACTGTTGGATAGCTCCAAGAGGCTATAGGGCTATGAACATCTATTTCTCCTCCACCTAATCTTAATGCTACATTATAATCTTCAAATCCACAAATAAAATACAGTAATATAGTTAAAATAATACCTAATGAAAATGTCAAAATATCAATTAAATTTTCCTTTATCTTCTTTTTCTTAAATAGATTTATTATGTTCAGTAGTGTTAAAATCAATGGGACTATTAAACATATAAATGCAATTACTACATATAATATTGCCATCTTCTATCCCTTTCTTCCTATTAATCACTAGAAGCTCCTGCTCCTATAATCTCTCCATTTATAGCATCAACATAGATATATAAACTTGTTAATGGATCATTTTTATCAAATAACCTTATTTTCCACATTGTTTTTCCTTCATATTCTTTGTTCTGCCACTCTGCTCTCCAATGATAAAGTCTACTAATGTCATCTAGTCCTAAAATTAATTCTCCTGAAATTGAGTTATCTATGCTTTCTCCACGATAAAATTCAGATTTCCAACTTTGATATTGATATTTTGTTTTTTTAGTTTCTTTTTCTGCTATATCAGTTGCTGTTTCTATCGATAGTATTTCTGTTTTCTTATTATTTATATTTGCATAATATTTACCATTTTGAACACAATATTCAACACCATTCTCTTTATTATTTGTAGAAAATGTACTTACATTTGTCTTGTATGAATCTATGTTAAAATATATACATTTTGAATTAACTACTTTACTTATTATATAAATATTAACGTTATATTCATCAAGATAATTTCCTAATTTATATTTTATATTTCCAATATTTTTCTTTATATCTTTGATTTCATATCTTGATACTGTTACAATAACAGTTTGTTTATTAAAATCTACTTTAGGCATTTCTTCATTTGTTTTAAAATTAAGTTTATTTAATATAGAATTATACTCATCTTCACTATATTCTATAATCTTTTGATACACTCCTGTTACTTTTGTTTGTGATAAGTTTAAATTAGTTTCGACCTTTGATAGCTTATTTTCTGAATTTAAATTATATTCTGTATCAAAATCATATTTCATTGAAATATCTTTTGTTATGGTATCAATTTTTTTTATTAGTTTATCTTTGTCAGGTAGAGAAGTTTGTATTACTTGACCACTATCTGAAAAGCGTTTTATAATACCTATTTCTTTTTCGTTTAGCATAAATACATAATTTTTGCTTTTGCTATTATAATCAAATTCTATAAAACTACCGTTATTTTGCATTTGACTTATTTTATCTTCTAAATATACTTTCCCTTCAATAGTGTTTGTGATCCTATTATATAATTCAGAATATATTTGGGTATATGCACTTGTACCTGAATTAATAATTATGTATTCGTTATTGATATTTTTATATATTATTCTATCTGGAGTAGGAAGTATAGTATTTTCATCAACTAGACCTACTTTATTTTTTTCTAGTTTTTCATTTGATATTTCAATTTTAAATATCAAAAATATAATACTAAATACTGCTATTAATACTAAAACATATAATATCACTCTTATATTATTTTTATTCTGTACTTCCATTACTCCCTACCCTTTCTAAAACTTATTTTACTCTTACATTTAAAAAGTTACTCTCTAAACTTCTATAATTTGGTACGGCAACGCATACTGCTGGATATTTGAATTCTTCTGAAACATCAAGCCATCCACCTATAGATACATTCAAATACGATTTTCCGTTTTCACTTTCAATATCTTTTATATCTATTGTATTGTCTGCATTTACTCTAACAACTATTATAGCATAAATATACTTAAAATCAAACTATGTTAATTTTGGAGCATTGTAATTGTTCATCAGTTTTAAATATTCACTATAGTCAGTAATAGCTATACTATAAAAATCATTTCCTAAATCGTTCCAGTTTGAAAAATCAATTTCTGGCATATTTTTCGTTATTGTAAAATTCTTTGAAATCATATCTTTCCAATCTGGTGGTATTAGCCTCAATGCACTATTAGAAGATTTTTCAGCCTTTCTATAGTATTCATCTTTATATTGAAATGATGGCAAATTTTCAATAGCTGTATTCTTTTCCGCAAGTTGCATTTCCTCACTCATATCTTTTTCATTATCTCTTAAATTTCTTGTAACATATATATTCTCTTTTTCTAAATCTCTTGAAATTTTAATTGATATACATGTTTCATTTTCATCATATTCTACTCCATCCTCATAATGAATTAAACTAATATATAAGCCTTTGCCATCTGTATCAATTTTATCAAGCGTTAATCCTACCATACTTGTATTTTCAATAGCTGTAATGACCATAAAATTATTTTCAAAATCTTCTTTATTCATATCTAAAATGTTATCCCATCTTGATTTAACTTCGCTATATTCTTCATAATTATTAATTTTTTTATAGTATATG
>MNRR01000009.1 GCA_001916055.1 Clostridium sp. 28_12 | reverse complement strand
AAATTGACTAAAAACGGTTATTAAAGTTGACCTTTTTTCTATAGAAAATTTTTTAAAAAATTTTCATTTTTCTATTGACTTTTCATAGTTGGTCTCCCTCTTATCCTGTTGGTTTATCATTTATATTTGTAAAATATCCTGGTGTTTCTGCTGTATCTATGGTTGCATATTCTATTGTTCTTTTGTTTGCATCATATGTTGTTCCATTTCCTCCTACTAATTTACTATCATTTTCAAACATACTTGTAGTATTGTATGAAGAATTTGCAGATTTGGTTGTCCATCCTGTATCTGTTTCAGAATCATATTCTTTTACATATATAGTTGTTAAATTGTAACAACCATTAAACATCCATCTAAAGTCTGTTACTTTGCTTGTGTTAAAATTACTAAGGTCTAAAACATTTAATCCTGAACAAAAATTAAACATTGCTTGTGAACAAGTTAAATTATTAGTATCCCATTTAGCCACATCTATTTCTGTTAATCCTGAGCAATCTTGAAATATTCCTAATGCACTTTCTAATTTTGACGTATTCCAGTTACTTACATCTAATTTTTTTAATTTATAATCTCCTACAAACATAAAATTAGCAACTTTCAAACTGCTTGTATCAAATTTGCTTACATCTAATTCAGTTAAGCTTCGCAAACCTCTAAACATTTGAGCCATATTATCAACTTTACTAGTATCAAAATTACTTACATCTAATTGAGTTAATGCACCACAGTCTTGAAACATGTTAGGCATATATGTAACTTTGCTTGTATTAAAATGAGATACATCTATTGTTGTTAAACTTTTACATTCAAAAAACATATTTCTCATTCCTGTTGCATTTGAAGTATCAAAATTTGATACATCCAGTTCTGTTAAAGAATTACAACCATAAAACAGTTCATTAAATGCATTTGCTTTACTTGTATTAAATTTGCTTACATCTAATGTTTGCAATTTTTTGCAATTTCTAAACATTTCTCCCCAATATATAACATTTGAAGTGTCAAAATTAGATACATCTAATTTGGTTAAGCCTGAACATCCACTAAACATTCCTGACATATCTTTTGCTTTACTCGTGTTCCATTTACTTAAATCTAATTCTGTCAATTTACTGCAACCATTAAACATATAATTCATATTGGTTGCACTACTTGTGTTCCACTCGCTTACTTCTAAGCCAGTTAAACTTGTGCAACCAGAGAACATATACCTCATGTCTACTGCTTTGCCTGTATCCCAAGAGTTTACATTTAATGTTTGTAATGCGTTACATTCAGAAAACATATATCTTATATTTGTGGCATTGTTCATTTTCCAATTTGTAACATCCAATGTTGCCAATTTGCTACATGAACTAAACATTCCATTTGCTGTTGTTACCTGTGATAAATTCCAATTAGTTGTATTTAATTCTGTTAATGAACTGCATTTTTCAAACATTGAAGTTACATTTGTCACTTTGTTCATTCCCCAAGTGCTTGTGTCTAATGTAGCTAATTGATTACAATTATAAAACATTTTAGAAGCATTTGTTACACTTGATAGGTCTAGATTTGCTGTATTTAGCTCTGTTAATGATGTACATTCTTCGAACATACTAGTTGCATTTGTAACTTTGCTTAATCCCCATGTACTCATATCTAATGTAGTTAGTTTATTACATTGATAAAACATTTGTTTTGTATCCGTAACATTTTCCAAATTCCAATTGGTTGTATTTAAATTTACTAGATTTCTACAATAGTAAAACATACTACTTGTATTTTTAACATTTCTCATATCAAAATTGCTTATATCCAAATTCGTTATGTTAGAATATGCAAACATATATGACATATACTCAACTTTAGAAGTATTAAAATTATTCAAGTTTATTGTTGTTAAACTAGTACAACTATAAAACATATCTCCCATATCAGTTACATTACTTGTATCAAAATCGCTTATATCCAAACTTGTTAACTTTGAACAACTAAAAAACATACCTGACATATTAGTTACTTTGCTTGTATCAAAATTACTTAAATCTATAGCGCTTAAATTTGTACAAGTATCAAACATATACCCCATATTTTCTGTTTTACTTGTATTAAATTTACTTAAATCTATACTAGTTAGTTTTTGGCAATTGTAAAAGAAGTCATAAAAACTTTTTGTCCCTAATGTACTAAAATTATCAAAGTCGATATTAATTAAGTTTTTCATCACTCCAAACATATATTGAGCATTTTTATTAGTATATATAATATCATCACTCATAAGTGTAAGTTCATATAATCCATTATTATCAGTATCTGTATAATATCCTATAATGCTTTCATCTTGTTTTTCAGATGCATCAAATTTAGATATAACTGTTGTTTCTGGTTCTTTTCCTTTTTTAAAACTTACTTTTTCAATCTTTTCTCTAGTTACAGTTCCTGTTAAGAATTTATCTATTGCATTTGGCCAATTATTAACAGCCATTATTCTATTAGGAACTTTTAATTTAAAATTCAAATATGAATTTAATGTTTGGTTATCAGGTATTGTTCCATCTTTATATTTAAAAGTTATTAATATATCTTTAGTCTCTTTTGGACCTATTGTCTGTCCAATTGTAAAACCACTTAGCTCAAAAACAATGTTTTCATTATCATAAAATTCGTTTCCATAGATTACTTCTGTGAATGGTACATCTTCATCTGAACTATTATATACTGTAACTTTATATGTTATGCTAGAATCTGCATTTGTATCAGATAACTTAATTGTACTTTTCATCATTGTTCCTACATAATTTTGTATATTCGATGAACTTAATACTGCATCATTATCACTTTCATATTCAACATTTGTTATAAATACATCATCTTGTAATTTTGCAGTAGCTTTTCCACTTATCTCTCCTGTTATCGAATTTACAGATGCATATCCTATTGCCATAAATATTGTTGCTGCTAATAGAGCAAATAATAATAATAAGTTTTTCCTTCTCATATGTTCCTCCACTTGCACACGTGAGATCGCTTTTTTTCGGTGCAAAATTGCACACTTTAAAACGCTTTTTTTCCGTGCACTTTTTCGCTATTTGAGTTAATTTTACTATAACACTTTGAAAAAAGCAATAATAGTTGGCCAAGATTTTTATTTTCTTAGTCAACTATTATCACCTTCTTGATTTTTGTTTTTTATTATGCATTTGGTTGTTGTGGTTCTGCTGTGATATCTACACCTATTGTTGTTTCTTCGTCTTGTGTTATAGGTGTTTTGATTAATTCTACTGTTACTGTTATTGTTGTTGAATCTCCAGCTGCAACTGTACCTTTTGCAATGTTTTGTGTTACTTTGAAAAATTCATCATTTGTATTTGATGTTGTTGCAGATAATACTGCTGATAAGTCTGCACTTGTGTTTGCAATTGTGTATGTTGCTGTTGCTGTATCACCTTTTGCTGTTAATCCATTAACATTCATTGTAGCTTTTAATTTATTTTGTTGATTTAATACAGCTACTACTTTACTTGAATCAGAAACTGTTGGTGTTCCTGAAAATTCTACTGTAAAGTTTGTTTGTTCTGGTGATGCTTGTGCACTACCATTCTATCATTCTATTTTTTTCTGTTTACTTCATATACACTATCAATTTTTCTAAGCTCTCTAATTATTTTATTTAGTCCTTCTAGACTATCAACTTCAAGTGTAACTTCTGTTACTGCAACTCTTTCCTTTGTTGCTCTGGCATTTACTCCTAGTAGTTTTGCTTTCGATTCATTTATTTTTTGAACAATATCTGCTAAAAGTCCATTTCTATCATTAGCAAAAATTTCTATTTCAACAGTATAAATTACCTTTTCTTGATTACACCATTGAACATCTATTATTCTGTTTTCTTCTTTTAATAATTCATTTACATTTACACAGTCTTTTCTATGTACTGATACTCCTCGTCCTTTAGTAATATATCCTATTATTTCATCTCCTGGAAGTGGGTTGCAACATTTAGAAAGTTTTACTAAACAATTATCTATTCCTTTTACTATAATTCCTGAATCCGATGGTTTTATATTATTACGTTTTGCAGTTGCTAATTCTTCTATTTTTTCTTCTATAATTTGTTCTTCCTTGTGTTCTTTTCTATATTCAATTAGCATTCTTGCAATTATTTTAGTCGCTGTTATTGCCCCAAAGCCAACTGCTGCATACATTTCTTCAAGATTTTTGTATTTGTATCTTTCAAGCATTGGATTTATATATTCTGTTTTAAATAGTTCTTCATATGTCATTCCTATTCTTTTAAGTTCTCTTTCTATTGAATCTTTACCCTTTTCTATGTTCTCTTCTTTTTTCTCTTTTTTGAACCATGACATTATTCTATTTCTGGCTGATGAGCTTTTAACAAATTTAAGCCAGTCCATGCTTGGACCTTTTGAATTGTCAGATGTTAGTATTTCTACTATATCTCCATTCTTTATTTGAGTTATTATTGGTACCATTTTACTATTTATTTTGGCACCTGTCATATGATTACCAATTTCTGCATGTATGCTATATGCAAAATCTATTGGTGTTGCACCTTTTGGCAAAACTTTTATTGCACCTTTTGGTGTAAATACATATACTTCATCTTCGAATAACTCTGTTTTTAATGTTTCTAAGAATTGTTGAGGATCTTGCATTTCTTGTTGCCATTCTAAGCTTTCTCTTAACCAAGCAAGTTTGTCATCTTGTACTCTTACTATTTGTTGTCCTTTTTTACTTCCATAATTTGCTTCTTTATATGCCCAATGTGCAGCAATACCATATTCTGCAATTCTGTGCATATCCCATGTACGAATTTGAACTTCGAATGGTGTTCCCTTTTCTCCAAGAAGTGTTGTATGTATTGATTGATACATGTTTGCTTTTGGTACTGCTATATAGTCTTTAAATCTACCTGGCATTGGTGTATACATTTCATGCACTACACCTAATGCTGTATAGCAATCTTTTACTGAATTTACAATTATTCTCAGTGCAAATAAGTCATAGATTTGGTCAAGTGTTTTATTGTCTCTTTGCATTTTTCTATATATACTGTATAAGTGTTTTGCTCTTCCTGTTACTTCCGCTTCTATATGTTGTTTTTTTAGCTGAACTCTTATATCTGCCATTATCTTTTCAATAAATTTTAATCTTTCTTCTCTTTTTTGTTCTATACCTTTAATTAATTCTCCATATTCTTCTGGATATAAATACTTAAATGCTAAATCTTCTAATTCCCATTTCATAGAATAGAAACCTAATCTATTTGCTAGTGGTGCATATAACTGCATAGTTTCTTTTGCTATGGCGATTTGTCTATCTCTTCTTAAAAACTCTAAAGTCCTCATATTATGCAATCTGTCTGCTAATTTTATTATGATTACTCTTATGTCTTTTCCCATTGCAAGAAACATTTTTCTATAATTTTCTACTTGATTCTCTTCTATTGATGCATGTTGAATTAATTTTAATTTTGTAACACCATCTACCATTTCTGCAACTTCAGGGCCAAATTCGTTTTTTATATCATCATATGTTGCATCTGTATCTTCTACAACATCATGTAAAAGTGCAGCACAAATTGTCTGTTCATCAAGCCCTAATTCTGCAATTGTATATGCTACATTTGTTGGATGAATTATATATGGCTCACCAGATTTTCTCTTTTGGTCTCCGTGTTTTTGTACAGCATAGTTATATGCTTTTTGTATTAATTTGATGTCAGCCCATCTCTTGTTTTTTTTCACCTTATCAGTTATATCTTTTATTGTGTAATTTTTCGTCATACTCACTCCCCCTTTTGAATGACAATTACAAAGATTTCATTATATCCTTTATGTTTATTTGGATACTATCAACTCCATTAAAACTGTTCATTTCAAGATTTCCTACAATATCTACTTTATCTCCAATTTTGTATTCATTTGCTAATGTTCCTAGGTTAAATCCAATTGCATTTACTATGTTTTTATTTTCTTTTACTGTAAGTTTTAAATGTTTTCCTTCTGTTAATGCTCTTATTGAATCTATTTTTAAATTCTTGAATAAAAATAATGGATTTTTGTTTTCTTCTCCAAATGGTTCAATTGCTTTTAAACTATCAACAGTTTGTTTATCTATTTCATCTAAACTTAGTTGTGAATCTATTTTTAATATTGGAATAATCTCTTCTATATGTTTTTCTTTTGCTTTTTCTTCAAATTTTTCTCTAAATTCTTCAAATTTTTCTTTGTCTATTGTTATTCCAACAGCCATCTCGTGTCCACCAAATCTGTCAATTGAATCTTTACATTCTGTTAATGTTTCGTATAAATCAAATCCTGGTATACTTCTCCCAGATCCTTTACCTATTCCATCTTCTTCGCATAATAAAATACTTGGCTTATAATACATTTCTGTTATTTTAGATGCTACTATTCCAATTACTCCATGGTGCCAATTCTTTCCTAATAATGTAATTGTAGTATTATTTTCTAAATTGTCTCTTTCTATTTGTTTTACCGCTTCTGCAAATATATTTTTCTCTATTTCTTGTCTCTCTTTATTATATTGGTTTAATTTAGCTGATAATTCATTTACATCATTTATATCTTTAGATAAAAATAAGTTTAATGCATCTTCTTGATGTCCCATTCTTCCACATGCATTTATTCTAGGTGCAACTCCAAAAGATATTGCTATTGAATCTATCTTGTTATATCCTGTTGATTGTAAGATTGCTTTTAATCCTAAATTCTTAGTTTGTTGCACTAATTTTAATCCTAATTTCACTATTACTCTATTTTCGTCAGTTAATGGAACTATATCTGAAATTGTTCCTAAACATACTATGTCTAAATATTTTAAATATTCTTTCTCTTCTAATCCTGTTCTCATAGATATTGCTTGTATTAATTTAAATACCACTCCAACTCCTGCTAAATTTCTACATTGATATTGATTATCTTTTCTTTTTGCATCAACTACTGCTAGTGCTTTTGGAATCTCATCACCTGGTTCATGATGGTCTGTTACAATTGTCTCTATTCCTAATTCTGTTGCATATTGTACTTCTTCAACTGCTGATATTCCACAATCTACAGTTATCATTAATTTATATCCTTCTTTTGCTATTTTTTCTACTGCATTTTTATTTAATCCATATCCTTCATCTAATCTGTTTGGAATATATACTCCAACATTTAGTCCTCTTTCTTCTAGAAAACTTTTTAATACTGTAACACTTGTTATTCCATCAACATCATAATCCCCATATATTATTGTTTTTTCTTGATCATCTATTGCTTTTAAGATTCTATTTACCGCAATTTCCATATCTGGCATTCCATATGGATCATAAAAATCATTTCTTTTTGGACTTAAAAATTTATTTATTTGCTCTTCTTCTACAATTCCTCTATTAGATAAAATTATAGCTAATATTTTGTTTATATTATATTTTTTTTGCAATTCTTCTACTTCTTCGCTATTTACTTGATATATTTGCCATTTTTTATTCATTCTAAAACTCATTCCTTCCATAATTATTTTACTATTATCCTAGAAAAATATCAAGTAAATTAAATATAATATAGCAAAAAATGGCAATATAACTTGCCATTTTAATTGTTTATTATTCTTCTGGTTCCTCAGTTTCTTCTTTATCTTCTGGTAATTCTTCTCCTAAACTTTGTTCAAATGCTTTCGCAAAATTGTCTCTTACCTTTTTTTCTACTTCTGCAAGAAGTTCTGGTCTGTCTACTAGATATCTTTTTGCATTTTCTCTACCTTGACCAATTCTTTCTCCATTATAACTAAACCAAGAACCACTTTTGTCTATTATTTCTAGGTTTACAGCCATGTCAAAAATGTTTCCTTCTTTTGATATTCCTTTTCCATATAGAACATCAAATTCAGCTTCTCTGAATGGTGGAGCTACTTTATTTTTTATAACTTTTACTCTTACTCTGTTTCCTATAACTTGTCCATCTTGTT
>MNRR01000008.1:12617-14488 GCA_001916055.1 Clostridium sp. 28_12 | reverse complement strand
TATGCTGCAATAACTAATGTGGAATTAAATATAAATGGTGTAGGAAATGCGCAAGCAAAACAAGAAAACTTTAAAGTAGAATTTATAGGAACACCAAGTACAAGTGGAAAAGGAACAACAACAGCAACAATAAATTCTGATGACAAAACACAAGGAAGTGTAAATGTAACAGGATTAACAGCCAAAGGAGATGAAGCAGTAGCAATATATACAGTAAAAAATCTAAGTTCAGATATATCAGCAGACTTAACAGCAGAAGCAACAAGTTCGAATCAAACTTATTTTGAGGTAATCTGTTCACTAGAAAAAACAACATTAAAAGCACAAGAAGAAACCACATTAAAGGTAACAGTAAGATTACTAAAAACACCAATAAATGAAACAAAAGAAGACTTAAACTCAGATATAGATGTAACATTAACAGCAGAGCCAAAACAACCAGGAGAAGAAGCAAATGGAGGCTCAACATCAGTATCAAGTAATGAAACAAGACCATCAGTATCAAGTAATGAAACAAGACCATACTTACCAACAGAATTTACACAAGTAAAAGGCACAACATTAAAGAATGGATTAACAATACAAGACAGTAAAGGAAATCAATATGTATGGGTAGAAGTACCAAAAGCAGAAAGAGTGTATAAAACAGCAGGATTAAATATAACAGATTTTACAGACGAAGAATATACAAAAATAGAAGATGATTTACACACATATACAAATGATTATAGAGATGGAACAAGCTATAAAGATGAATATTATTCAGGCGTAGGACTAACAAGTGATGAATATACAAATTTAAAGAAAACAATGTTAAAGAGTGTATATCAAAATGGAGGATTTTATATAGGAAAATATGAAACAGGAATAGAAAATGCGCCAAAAACAGATGAAGATGAAAATACAGCACCAACAGAAATACCAGTAATAAAGCAAAATGCATATCCATATAATTATGTAACATGTAGTCAGGCACAAACATTAGCAAATAATATGGAATCGGGAAATCATACAAGTAGTTTAATGTTTGGAGTGCAATGGGATTTAGTATTAAAATATTTAGAAACCAAAGGAACAAGTCAAATGGACTTGAAAACAGATAGTACATCTTGGGGAAATTACTATAATAATGCATGGAATATAACAAATGCAAATTCGAAATACTCAACAAATTATGGTTCCGAATGGATAAATGGAGCATATGGAAAAAAAGATTCAAATAAAAGTGTATTATTATCAACAGGAGCGAGTGAAACATTTTGTAAACATGGAATATATGATTTGGCAGGAAATGTATGGGAATGGACACTTGAATATGCCTCTGTTTCAAGCTATCCTTGTGCCAAACGAGGAGGTTATTATAACCACAATGGTAGCAATGGTCCTGCAGCCAACCGTCATTACAGCAGTACGACCAGTTTCGACAGCAGCGTCGGCTTTCGTAGCGTCGGCTTTCGTGTAGTACTTTATTAATTGTAACTCTGAGTCCTGTGTAGCGATAAAATAGAATGAGCTCAAACAAAGAATTAAATATAAAAATTAGAACGAGAGGGAGGCTGAATCGCACATGATGCGAAGCAACAAAGTGTGATTCAGCCTCCTCACAGGACTAGTTTAAAGAAGGTGTATAATACAGTGTGTGAAATATAAAGCACATTGTATTATACACCTTCTTTTTTGCGAAAAAAATAGAAATGGTCGACATAAAAATATAAGAAGGCGATGAGATTTACTAAAAAGTAAAAGCTTACAATGCTAGAGCTGATTATATTTATAGAAATTATAAAATGAATCAATTTATAGTAATAAAAGGGAAATAAGAAATGATGGAATGATAGAAATCTGCTGAAAATTATTTGTGTAAAAATATT
>MNRR01000008.1:0-12527 GCA_001916055.1 Clostridium sp. 28_12 | reverse complement strand
GAGTAGTTTATGTGGAAGTGCCTTAAAACCAAAGGAATTAAGGTCCATATAAATGCAGATACTTTATGGAAGTTATAACAAAAAGGGAGGAAAAGAAAATGGCAGTAGTTGCAATGAAACAATTACTAGAAGCAGGTGTTCACTTTGGACATCAAACAAGAAGATGGGATCCAAGAATGGCTGAATACATATTTCAAGCTAGAAACGGAATTCACATCATCGACTTACAAAAAGCTTCAAAGAAAATAGATGAAGCATATGAATTCATCAAAGAACAAGTAGAAGAAGGAAAAACAGTTCTATTTGTAGGAACAAAAAAACAAGCTCAAGAATGCATGAAAGATGCAGCAATAAAGAGCGGAATGTACTATGTAGATCAAAGATGGTTAGGAGGAATGTTAACTAACTTTGATACAATCCAAAAAAGAATTCAAAGATTAAAAGAATTAGAAACAATGGAACAAGATGGTACATTTGATGTATTACCTAAAAAAGAAGTAATCTTATTAAAGAAAGAAATGGAAAAACTAGAAAAAAATCTTGGTGGAATTAAAGAAATGACAGAATTACCAGGAGTTATATTCTTAGTAGATCCTAAAAAAGAAAGAATAGCAGTATTAGAAGCTAAAAAATTAGGAATTCCAACAGTAGGAATAGTAGATACAAACTGCAATCCAGAAGATTTAGATTACCCAATTCCAGGAAATGATGATGCTATAAGAGCAGTTAAATTAATAGCTGATGTTATGGCAAATGCAGTTATTGAAGGAAAACAAGGTGAAAGCTTTGAAACAGTTGAAGAACAAGACGTTTCAGAAGAAGCAGAATCAATGGAACAAGTTGTTAGCGAAAACGAAGAAAAAGTAGAAGAATAATAACGTTTAAAATGAAAGAGTGGGGCTCTAACTGCTCTACTCTTATTTATATTAAGGAGGAATGTGAAAATGGTTACAGCTGCATTAGTTAAAGAGCTTAGAGAAAAAACAGGAGCAGGAATGAATTTACAGAAACAGATGGGGATTTAGAAAAAACATCTGAATTATTACGTGAAAGAGGAATTGCAAAAGCTGCAAAAAAATCTGGAAGAGTAGCTGCAGAAGGAATAGTAGAAGCTTATATTTCAGAAGATGGAAAAGTTGGAGCAATAGTAGAAGTTAACTCAGAAACAGACTTCGTTGCTAAAAATGAAGAATTCAAGACATTTGTAATGGATGTCGCAAAACAAGTTGTAAAAAACAATCCTGCAACAGTAGAAGATTTATTAGCTGAACCTTCAATTTCAGTAGAAGGAAAAACAGTAAATGAAGTATTAATAGATAAAATTGCTACAATTGGTGAAAATATGACTGTAAGAAGATTTGCAAGATTTGAAACAACAGATGGATTAATTGAAAAATATATTCATGGAGATGGAAAAATAGCAGTTTTAGTTAATATGAAAAACGGAAATAAAGAATTAGCAAAAGATATTTGTATGCAAATAGCAGCAGCAAAACCAGAATTTGTTAATAGAGAACAAGTTCCAGCTGAAAGATTAGAAAAAGAAAAAGAAATCTTAAAAGCACAAACAATGAATGAAGGAAAACCAGAAGCTATTGCTGAAAAAATAGTTATGGGAAGAATTAATAAATTCTATGAGGAAATCTGCTTAGTAGATCAAGAATTTGTTAAAGATTCAAGCATGAAGGTGGCACAAGTATTAAAAGATGCTACAGTAGTAGAATTTGCTAGATTCGAAAAAGGTGAAGGAATCGAGAAAAAAGAAGAAAACTTCGCAGAAGAAGTTATGAAACAATTACAATAAAATTTTAGGGGAATTAGATGATTTATCTGATTCTCTTTTTTGTTGCACACTTGAGATCGCTTTTTTTTGTGCAAATTTGCACCAAAAAAAAGCAATCTCTGGTGTGCAAAATAAAATTGATTGCTAAAAATATTAAAATATGTTAATATATAATATATAAAAAGGACATGTAATAATAGAAAGGAATAAAATTAAAATGAAATTAATATCATGGAATGTAAATGGAATAAGAGCATGTGTAACTAAAGGGTTTAAAGAATTCTTTAATGAAGCAAATGCAGATATATTTTGTATACAAGAAACAAAGTGTCAACCAGAGCAAGTAGAATTGGAATTTGAAGGATATAAAAGTTATTGGAATAGTGCAGAAAGAAAAGGATATTCTGGAACTGCTATTTTTACTAAAAAAGAACCAATAACTGTAAAATATGGAATTGGAATAGAAGAACATGACAAAGAAGGAAGAGTAATTACTCTAGAATTTGAAAAATTCTATATGGTTACAATTTATACCCCAAATGCAAAAAGAGAATTAGAAAGATTAAATTATAGAATGATTTGGGAAGATGAAGTAAGAAAATATTTACTAAAATTAAATGAAACAAAGCCGGTAATAATGTGTGGAGATTTGAATGTAGCTCATGAGGAGATAGATTTAAAAAATCCAAAAACTAATAGAGGAAATGCAGGATTTACAGATGAAGAAAGAGGGAAGATGACAGAACTATTGCAAGCTGGTTTTACAGATAGTTTTAGATATTTATATCCTGATAAAACAGACAGCTATAGTTGGTGGTCTTATATGGGAAAAGCTAGAGAGAAAAATGTCGGATGGAGAATTGATTATTTTATCACATCAAAAGATATAGAAAATAAAATAAAACAAGCAGTAATCTATTCAGAAATTTATGGTAGTGACCATTGTCCAGTTGGTTTGGAAATCGAAATATAAGGAGTGATTGTATGAATGAAGTAAAAAAGAACTTTTCAAAGTGGATGTATTATTTTTTATTAGCTTTAGCCATAATAATAGTATATAAATTCTTAGATAATTTTACAGCTATAGGACAAGCTATAGGAAAATTTTTTGATGTAATAGCTCCATTTTTAACAGGTGGGTTATTGGCATATTTGCTATACATACCTGCATCAAGAATTGAAAAAGGATTTGAAAAGTCTAAAAGAAAATTCATTAAAAAGAAAGCTAGAGGCATAAGTGTTTTAATAACATATATTATAGCAATTTTAATAATTATATTGTTAGTAAATGTAATATTACCTGTTGTAATAGATAGTGTAATAGAGTTAGTAAGCAATATTCAAAACTATTGGAATATTGTAATGGAAAAATGGGGAGCGTTGCCAGAAGATTCTATATTAAAAAGTCAACAAGCCCAAGATATTATAAAAGCATTGGGAGAATCAATTCAAGGAACAGATTATAAACAATACATAAGTACAGAAAGAATAACTGGATATATAAAAAGTGTAATAGGTGTTGCAAGCGGAATATTTGATGTGTTTGTATCAGTAGTTGTTTCTGTGTATATATTACTACAAAGAGGTTCAATAATTAGATTCTTCAAGAAATTGACTATGGCAATATTTGATGAAAAAATATGTGAAAAAATAGGAACATATGTTGATAGTACAAATAGAATTTTCTTTAAATTTATAAGTGGACAATTAATTGATGGAATCATTGTTGGAATTTTAGTAACGATTGGAATGAGCATAATAGGAGTTAAATATGCGGTTTTACTAGGATTTATGATAGGATTATTTAATATAATTCCATACTTTGGAGCAATAGTTGCAGTAGCAATAAGTATATTGATTACAATTATAACAGGAGGAGTATCACAAACATTAATAATGGCAATAGTTGTAATAATATTACAACAAATTGATTCAAATATAATAAATCCAAAGATAATAGGAAATTCATTAGAAATAAGCCCATTATTAGTTATATTCGCAGTAACTGTAGGAGGAGCCTATTGGGGAGTTCTAGGAATGTTTCTAGCAGTACCAGTGGTTGCAGTTTTAAAAATAATAATAGATGATTGGATTGATCGTGTTAAATTGATGACACGAGAATTTGTTTTATCAAAATAAAAAATTAAGTCAAATTAATTTAGGTCACTTTTGTCGTTTATTACAATCAAATAAAATAAGCACAAATCAAATTGTAAGTTTTTACTGTGCTAGGAAAAGAGAGGTGAAAAAAGAATAAAAAAGCGTTATAAGGGAAAAATATAACTAGAAAGAGGTAATAAAATGGAAAAAGAAATGATTGTAAAAATAGAAAAATGTTTAGAGAAACTACAAAAGAAGACGGTTAGAGTCAGCCAAAGTGGGTTTATATTAAATCAGTTTTTTATAGAAAAAATGATGTATAAAATTCAATATGACACTTTAAATTTAAGAGATGAGACTAAAGAAGTATATTTATCATTAAATTTTAATCAAGTATATCAAGTTGAGATCAGTGAAAACAAAATAGTTTTGTTCTTAGATAATGACACAAAAATAGAATTAGGTTTATAAGCTAAAAAATAAGATTTTCTTTTTTTCAGAAAATCTTATTTTATTTAATTGAGTGTGTTATTTAGGATTTCTTTGTCAGTATCATCAAGATTTTCTAAACTAAATTCGAGTAAAGAAATAATGGTTCTGTTAAAGGAAAGATTTTTTAAATTCGCTAAAGTTTGTACTTTTTCTACGATGTTTTCTGGCAAGCGTAAAGTTTTACTTATTCCGCTATGGTTTTCTGGTATTTTTAATTTGTTCATTTTTTTCCTCCTTGTGCAACTATTTTATAATATAAAACAAAATAAATATGCACCCAATTGTAGGTGCATATAATATAAATTATCTTTTTGCATAACGTTTTTTCTTTACAAAAACAGAGACTAAGATAGCTACTAATATTAGAGCGATAATTGCTATAACTCCTGACCATCCAAGAGTAGCAACAATTTTACTACCTAAAGACATTATAATACCTGCTAATATTACTCCAAGAGCAACTGCGGATATGCTTGTTTTGAAATCGAGATTTAGAAAACTTGCTGCTAATGTTCCAGTCCAAGCACCTGTTCCTGGTAAAGGGATGCCAACAAATAATAACAATGCCCAGAATATTCCACTATTACCAGCAGATTTTTTTAATTTTTCTCCACCCTTTTCACCTTTTTCTAAACACCATGTGAAAAATTTCTTTGTTAGTTTTTTATCTTTTCCCCATTCAAGTACTTTTCTGGCAAATAAATATATTACAGGCACAGGAAGCATGTTTCCTATAATTGCTATTGGATAATATAATGCAATATTTAATCCAAGATTTTCAGCAATAGGAATTGCACCTCTTAATTCTACTATTGGAACCATAGAGATAACAAAAACTATTAGGTATTTTACGATTAATGGTAAACTTGCCATTGTATTCCTCCTTAAATAAAACTTATTCTATTTTACTATAACATATAAAAAAGTCAAGGATATAGAATAAAATTTATTTTTGAAAATGTTACAAAAATATTAATTTTGTATTATAATTGTAAAATATTATAGAGGAAGAAAAATTAGTTTGATATAATAAAAATTGTTGGAAATAATACCAAATGTGCCAGAATTAGTAAAAGAAAAGAAAAAAAGTAGAAGAGTTTTTAAGAAGAGTACAAGAGAACATCAAAATGCAAATGAGTCT
This sequence comes from Clostridium sp. 28_12, assembly GCA_001916055.1. GTDB lineage: Bacteria > Bacillota > Clostridia > TANB77 > CAG-508 > CAG-269. Next base: position 7,011 of record MNRR01000008.1, on the reverse strand, counting down.
AGATGACATATCAAAGTTAAGAGGTACAGAAAAAATACATATTAAGTAATAATTATAAAATTGTTATTTCATTCAAATTTTATATTTTTAAGCACAAAAAAACGTAATAAGATGTGCAAATAAAAAACCAGAAAAATAAAAAAGTACTAGACAAACATAAATAGATAGATTATACTAAAGTTGTGATTAAAAAATCAATTCTCAAGAGCGTATCCCAATTGATAGGAAAAGCAAAAAAGGAGGAAAAAATAAACATGGTTGGAAAGAACACAAGACTGGTTGGTGGAGTACTACTAGTAGCAATAATATTAGTTGCAGTGGCATATGCTGCAATAACTAATGTAGGCTTAAACATAAATGGTGTAGGAAATGCACAAGCAAAACAAGAAAACTTTAAAGTGGAATTTACAGGAACACCAACTACAAGTGGAAAAGGAACAACAACAGCCACAATACAATCTGATGATAAAGCCAAAGGAAATGTAAAGGTAACAGGACTAACAGCCAAAGGAGATGAAGCAGTAGCGACATATACAGTAAAAAATTTAAGCTCAGATATATCAGCTGATTTAACAGCAGAAGCAACAAGTTCAAATCAAACGTATTTTGAGGTAATTTGTTCACTAGAAAAAACAACATTAAAAGCACAAGAAGAAACCACATTAAAGGTAACAGTAAGATTACTAAAAACACCAATAGATGAAACAAAAGAAGACTTAAATTCAGATATAGATGTAACATTAACAGCAGAGCCAAAACAACCAGGAGAAGAAGCAAATGGAGGCTCAACATCAGTATCAAGTAATGAAACGAGACCATACTTACCAACAGGATTCATACAAGTAAAAGGAACAACATTAAAGAATGGATTAACAATACAAGACAGTACAGGAAATCAATATGTATGGATAGAAGTGCCAAAAGCAGAAAGAGTCTATAAAACAGCAGGGGTAGGAATAAAAGAATTTACAGATGAAGAATATACAAAAATAGAAAATGATTTACACACATATACAAATGATTATAGAAATGGAATAAGTAATAAAGATGAATATTATTCAGATGAAGCAACAGGATTAACAAGTGTCCAATATGCAGAATTAAAGAAAATAATGTTAAAAAGTGTATATCAAAATGGAGGATTTTATATAGGAAAATATGAAACTGGAATAGAAAGTGCACCAAAAACATCAAATTCATCAACAGCACCGACAGAAACACCAGTAATAAAACAAAATGCATATCCATACAATTACGTAACATGTATACAAGCTCAAACATTAGCAAGTAATATGGAATCAGGAAACCATACAAGTAGTTTAATGTTTGGAGTACAATGGGACTTAGTATTAAAATATTTAGAAACAAAAGGAGCAAGTCAAGCAGACTTGAAAAACAATAGTACATCTTGGGGAAATTATAATAATAATTTATGGAATATAACAAATGAAAACTTAAAATATGCACCAAATGGTTCAAGATGGACAAGTGCAACAGAAAAAGCAAAAGTCTCAAACTCAGGCATATTATTATCAACAGGAGCAAGTGATGATTTTTGTAAACAAGGAATATATGATTTAGCCGGAAATGTATGTGAATGGACGCTAGAATATACTTCTGATTCGAGATATCCTTGTGCTAATCGAGGAGGCAGTTACTATGATTCAGGTGTTTACTTTCCAGCTGTCCGCCGCTATGGTAATCTTACGACCAGTTATAACTGTGTCGGTTTCAGGGTTTCAGTTTTCTAGGTCGTAGATCCATATAAAAAATAACAGGAAATATTTCCTGTTATTTTTTGTTTAAAATATAAAAATATTTATCGAAAAAATGTGCTCAAACCATTGACAAACAAAGAAAAATTATGATATTATAATAATGTATGACTTTAAAAATGGATTTTTATGCCATTTTACAAAGAGAAAATTAATAAAAATTATTTCACAACAGTTAAAAATTAGAAAAATAAGAATTACATATATGGAAATAAAGAGGATAAAATTGTGGAAGCAGACAAGATTTGATGATTTATGAAAATATATAGTCAAGAAGAGATTTTTCTAAACAGAGAACATTCACATCTGCTTAATATTTTTTAAGGAGTGATTTATTTGGATATCAAAGAAGTTAAGTTCGGAAGAACAACTCGTAAAGATTTTTCAAAAGTTGGAGACTACATTGAAATGCCAAACCTAATCAAGGTTCAAAAAGACTCATATGATTGGTTCATAGAAGAAGGTCTTGGAGAAGTATTAAAAGACATTTCACCGATAGTAGATTATACAGGAAATTTAGTTCTAGAATTTTTCGATTATTACATGGAAGACAAAACAAAATATACAGAAGAAGAAGCAAAAGAAAGAGATGCTACATATTCTGCAAGATTACACGTAAAAGTTAGATTAATAAACCGTGAATCAGGAGAAATCAAAGAACAAGAAATTTATTTAGGTGATTTTCCATTAATGACAGAAAGTGGAACATTCATTATAAATGGTGCAGAAAGAGTTGTAGTAAGTCAGTTAGTACGTTCACCAGGATGTTATTATGACGAAATATTTGATACAAAAACAGGAAAGAAAACATATACATCAACAGTAATGCCATTAAGAGGAGCATGGATAGAATATGAAACAGATGGAAACGACATATTCTGGGTACGTGTTGATAGAACAAGAAAGATTCCAATAACAACATTATTAAGAGCAATTGGATTAGTATCTGACGACCAAATAAGAGATTTATTTGGAGATGAAACATTGTTGGAAACAACAATTCAAAAAGATCCAATAAAAACAGGAGAAGAAGCACTAATAGAAATCTATAAAAAATTAAGACCAGGAGAATTACCAACAGTAGAAGCTGCAAGAAGTCTATTTAATGGATTATTCTTTGACAATAGAAGATATGACTTAGCAAAAGTAGGAAGATTCAAATTCAACCAAAAATTAAGCATAGCAAATAGAATCAAAAATCAAATAGCTTTTGAAGACATCATGGACAAAGAAACAGGAGAAGTATTTGTAACAGCAGGAGAAGTAATTACACCAGAAGTTGCAGAAGATATCCAAAATGCAGGAATAAATATTGTAAACCTAAAAATAGGTGACAAAAAAGTTAAAGTAATAGGAAACGGAATAGTAAATATCCACAAAGTATTACCAAATGTTGATTTAAGCAGTTTACACTTCAAAGAAGAAGTAAATTATGAAGTATTAAAAAACATTATGGAAAATACAACAGAGGAAAGTTTAGTGGAAACAATAAAAGAGAGATATGAGGAACTAGTTCCAAAGCATATTACAACAGAAGACATAATCGCTTCAATTAACTACCTATTAAACATGTACAATGGATTAGGAAAGAAAGATGATATAGACCACTTAGCAAACCGTAGAATAAGATGTGTTGGAGAATTGTTACAAAACCAATTTAGAATCGGTTTAACAAGACTTGAAAGAGTAGTACGTGAAAGAATGACAATCCAAGACTTAGATGTTATAACACCACAAACATTAATAAACACAAAACCAATAACATCATCAATAAGAGAATTCTTTGGAAGTTCACAATTATCACAATTCATGGATCAAACAAATCCACTTTCAGAATTAACGCATAAAAGAAGAATTTCAGCATTAGGACCTGGAGGACTTTCAAGAGAAAGAGCTGGATTCGAAGTACGTGATATTCACTATACACACTATGGTAGATTATGTCCAATAGAATCGCCAGAAGGACCAAATATCGGATTAATATCTGCATTATCTTCATTTGCAAGTATTAATGAATATGGATTTATAGAAACACCATACAGAAAAATTGACCCAGAAACACATAAAGTAACAGATATAGTAGAATATATGAGTGCAGATGTTGAAGATAATTATACAATAGCTCAAGCATCAGAGCCAATGACAGAAAGTGGAGAATTTATAAACCAACGTATACGTGTAAGACGTAAAAATGAAATTATAGAAGTTGATAAAAATGAAGTTCAATATATAGATGTATCACCAAAACAATTAGTATCAATAGCAGCAGCCATGATTCCATTCTTGGAAAACGATGATGCTAAAAGATCATTGATGGGTTCAAACATGCAACGTCAAGCAGTTCCATTAATGACAACAGAAGCTCCAATAATTGCAACAGGTATAGAATACAGAGCTGCAATGGACTCTGGAATTTTAGTTTTAGCAGAAGATGATGGATTTGTAGAAAAAGTTACAGGTAATGCTATCACAATGAAATACAATAATGGAAAAACAGTTGTACATAAATTACGTAAATTCAAGAGAACAAATGGGGGAACATGTATAAATCAAAGACCTATTGTAAAAAAAGGTGAAATGGTTAAAAAAGGTGATGCCTTAGCAGATGGACCTGCAACAAAAGATGGAGAAATGGCATTAGGTAAAAACATGCTTGTCGCATTCTCTACATGGGAAGGTTACAACTACGAGGATGCTATTCTTTTAAATGAAAGATTAGTACAAGAAGATGTATTCACATCAATTCATATTGAAGAATATGATTGTGAATGCCGTGATACAAAACTAGGTGCAGAAGAAATCACAAGAGATATTCCAAATGTTGGTGATGATGCATTAAAAGATCTAGATGAAAACGGAATTATAAGAATTGGTGCAGAAGTAAGACCAGGAGACATCTTAGTTGGTAAAGTAACTCCAAAAGGAGAAACAGAACTAACAGCAGAAGAAAGATTACTTCGTGCTATATTTGGTGAAAAAGCTAGAGAAGTAAGAGATACATCACTTCGTGTACCACATGGAGAAGCTGGAACAATAGTTGATGTAAAAATCTTTACAAGAGATAATTCAGAAGAATTAGGCCCTGGAGTAAATCAAGTAATTAGATGTTATATTGCTACAAAGAGAAAGATATCAGTTGGAGATAAAATGGCTGGACGTCATGGTAACAAAGGTGTAATTTCAAGAATATTACCAAAAGAAGATATGCCATTCTTACCAGATGGAACACCAATAGATATATTATTAAACCCATTAGGTATACCATCACGTATGAACTTAGGACAAATTCTAGAAGTTCATTTAGGTGCAGCAGCAAGAGCATTAGGATGGAAAGTTTCAACACCAGTATTTGATGGTGCATCAGACGAAGAAATAGAAGAATTACTACAAGAAGCTGGACTAACTCCAGATGGTAAACAAACTTTATATGATGGTAGAACAGGTGAACCATTTGCAAGTCCAATAACAGTTGGTGTTATGTACATGTTAAAACTACATCATCTAGTTGATGATAAAATACATGCTCGTTCAACTGGACCATACTCACTAGTAACACAACAACCACTTGGAGGTAAAGCTCAATTTGGTGGACAACGTTTTGGAGAGATGGAAGTTTGGGCACTAGAAGCATATGGTGCTGCATATACATTACAAGAAATTTTAACAGTAAAATCAGATGATACTGTTGGACGTGTTAAAGCATATGAAGCAATCGTCAAAGGTGAAAATATTCCTGAACCAGGAGTTCCAGAAAGCTTTAAAGTTCTTGTAAAAGAATTACAAGCATTAGGATTAGACATCAAATTATATTCTGATACTAATGAAGAACTAGAACTAAAAGAACATATAGAAGATGGAATAGACTATGAAGAGACAACTAACGGAAAAGCCCTAACAGAAGATGATGTATTAATTCATGAAGACTTAGAAGACGGATATTCTGAAGAAGACGAAGAAATGATTGATGACGAAGATGAAGAAAATGATCAATTATTTGATGATGAAGATTTAGAAGATGAAGATAGTATTTATGATGATAATATAGATGATATAGAAGAATAAAATTACATAAATTTTCAAAAGTATTGGTGCGACGGTAAAGTGTGCAGGAGCAGTGGATAGACATCAATACTGTTTGAAAATTACCCAAATAATTAGAGAAGGGGGACATCTAATAAAGATGGATGAATTAGAAGTATTCAACAAAATTAAAATAGGAATTGCATCAGATGAAAAAATAAGAGAATGGTCAAAAGGTGAAGTAAAAAAGCCAGAAACTATAAATTATAGAACATTAAAACCAGAAAAAGATGGTCTATTTTGTGAAAAAATATTTGGACCAACAAAAGATTGGGAATGTCATTGTGGAAAATATAAAAGAGTAAGATATAAAGGAATAGTTTGTGATAGGTGTGGTGTTGAAGTAACAAAGGCAAAAGTAAGAAGAGAAAGAATGGGGCATATAGAACTTGCTGCACCAGTTGCACATATTTGGTATTTTAAAGGAATTCCAAGTAGAATTGCATTAATATTAGATATTTCGCCAAGAAACTTAGAGAAAGTAATTTATTTTGCGTCATACGTAGTAACAGATAAAGGTACATCTGGACTAGAAGAATGCCAAGTATTAAATGAAAAAGAATACCATGAAGCAGAAGAAAAATATGGTAGAAAATCATTTAAAGCCGAAATGGGAGCAGAAGCAATCAGAAAATTACTAGAGCGAGTAGATTTAGATAAACTATCAGCAGAGATAGAAAAAGACTTAGAATCAGCAAGTGAACAAAGAAAAGCAAAATTAATAAAAAGATTAGACACAGTAGAAGCATTCAGAAAATCAGGAAACAGACCTGAATGGATGGTAATGAATGTTGTGCCAGTAATTCCACCGGATTTAAGACCTATGGTACAATTAGATGGTGGTAGATTTGCAACGTCAGACTTAAATGACTTATATAGAAGAGTAATAAACAGAAATAATAGATTAAAGAGATTACTTGAACTTGGAGCACCAGAAATCATTGTAAGAAATGAAAAAAGAATGTTACAAGAATCAGTAGATGCTTTAATTGATAACTCAAGAAGAGGAAGACCTGTTACAGGAGCTGGTAACAGACCACTAAAATCTTTATCAGACTTATTAAAAGGAAAACAAGGTAGATTCCGTCAAAACTTATTAGGAAAACGTGTTGACTATTCAGGACGTTCAGTAATCGTAGTAGGACCAGAATTAAAA
>MNRR01000007.1 GCA_001916055.1 Clostridium sp. 28_12 | reverse complement strand
AAATCACAATTGTTTGGTGTTCTAGGGTAAGGGATAACATCTCTAATATTTTCAATACCAGTGATATACATAAGCAATCTTTCAAAACCTAAACCAAATCCAGAATGAATATTAGTACCAAATCTACGTAAATCTAAATACCAATATAAAGGTTCAGTAGCAATTCCCATTTCTTTCATTCTTGTAGTTAATTTTTCGTAATCTTCTTCCCTTTGAGATCCACCCATAATTTCACCAGCTCCTGGAACTTCTAGGTCAACAGCAGCAACTGTTTTTCCATCTGAGTTAAGTTTCATATAATAAGATTTTATATCTTTAGGCCAATTTTTTACAAAAACAGGTCCATTGAAATATTCTGTAATATATTTTTCATGTTCTTTTGCCAAATCTTCGCCATAATCAGGCTGGAATTCCCATTCTTTATCAGCTTTTTTCAAAATATCAATAGCATCTTTATGGTCAATTCTAACAAATTCAGAATTTAATATTTTTGTTAATTTTTCTTTTAAACCTTTTTCAATAAAAGTATTACAGAAGTCAATTTCTTCTGGGCATCTTTCCATAACTGTTTTAACAATATATTTTAAACAATCTTCTTCGATATCCATTAAGCCATCTAAATCGCAAAATGAAATTTCTGGTTCAATCATCCAAAATTCATTTGCATGTGTTTTTGTATTTGAATTTTCGCTTCTTAAAGTAGGTCCAAATGTATAGATTTTTCCGAATGCAGAAGCAAAAGTTTCACCATGTAATTGCCCAGAACCTGTAATGTAAGCCTTTCTGCCAAATAGATCTTGAGAAAAGTCTGTTTTTCCATCTTTTTTAGGTAAATTCTCATCAAGATTCAAAGTTGTTAATTTAAACATTTCAGCAGAACCTTCACAGTCTGCACATGTAATGATTGGTGTGTGGACATATACATATCCACGTTCTTGGAAATATTCATGTATAGCAAATGCTGCAACACTTCTAATTCTGAAAACAGCACTAAAAGTATTTGTTCTTGGACGAAGATGTGCAATTGTACGCAAATATTCAAAAGAATGTCTTTTCTTTTGAAGAGGGTAATCTGAATCACATAAATCTTCAATAACAATTTCAGTAGCTTGAATTTCAAATGGTTGTTTAGCGTTTTCTGTAATTACAAGAGTTCCTGTAACTTTTATTGTTGAACTAATTGTAAGCTTGGCAATTTCAACAAAATTTTCTAATTTATCATTAAAAACAATTTGAACATTTTTAAAAAAAGAACCATCTGTAAGTTCTATAAATCCAAAAGTCTTTGAATCTCTAACTGTTTTTACCCAACCCTCTAATGTAACTTCTTTATTTGCATAATCAGAAGTATCTCTAAATAAATTTTTTATAGTTAAATCTGTCATAAATAACTCATTCCTTCCTTGCCTTTATTATGTAAAGATTATACAATATTAAGTCAAAAAAAACAAGGAAAATGCTAAAATATATTGAAAAACTAATCATAAAATAGTAAAATGAAAATATCTAAGAAAAGTGAGGTAAAAATATGACTAAAAAAGTAAATATAACAATAGTTGTAATTATTGTAATAATAAGTTTGGCGATATCAATATATATACCAAATAAAGATAGATTATCAGGGAAAAAAGAAGACACATCCAAAAATTATCAAACAATTGAAGAAAATGGGAAAGTAGGAATAAAGGACGGAGATACTACAGTAATAGAGCCACAATATGATAAAATAATTATTCCAAATGAACATAGAGAAGTTTTTATGTGTCAAAGTGGAGAAGAAAAGAAATTTGTAAACTCAAAAAATGAAAAGATTTTTGACAATTATGATGCAGTAGAATTAATTGAATATGATGATTCAAAATATGAGAAAAACATTTTGAAATATGAGAAAAATGGCAAATATGGACTATTAGGAATAACAGGAAAAAATGTAACAGAAGCCAAGTTTGAAGAATTAACTAGTTTTGAGAAAAAAGAAGGAGAGGTGCTAGTTAAGGAAAATGGGGAATATGGAATAATAGACGAAAAGGGAAATACTAAAATAAAAAACAAATATGATTCAATTCAATCAGATGGATATTATACAGATGATAATGATTATAAAAAATCAGGATATATTGTAAGTATAATAACAAATGATGGATATAGATATGGATATTATGATTGTGATGGAACTCAAGTATTATCAGAAGATTATAATCAAATAACAAGAATAAATCAATTAAAAAATGATGTATATTTGATTGCTGCACAAAATGGACAATATGGAGTTTTTATAAATAATAGTAAAATAATAAATACTCAATATCAGTCTATAGATTATAATCAAGACTTACAAATATTTATAGTTGAAAGAACAAGACGATATGGAGCTTTAAATTTAAAAGGAGTAGAAATTATTCCTATTGAATATACAAGTTTAACAGTTAATGGAATATACATCTATGGAGAAAAAGAAGAAGAGAAAAAAGTCTTTGATGTAAATGGAAAAACTGTTGATATACCATTTAATGAATATATAAATAGTACATCAAGTTCAAAATATTTTATTAAAAACCAAGATGGAAGATATTCAATAGTAAATTCAAATTTTGAAGAATTAACAAAACAAAATTATCACTTCTTAGAATATGCATATGACAATTATTTTATTGCTACAAACGAGCAAGATAAAGTAGGAGTAATAGATTCAGAAGAAAATGTTGTAGTAGATTTTAAGTATGACTTAATACAATTAATTAAGGGAAAATTAATTTTCCAAGCTAGAGACTTTGAAACAAATAGAATTGATATATATGATAATAAATTTGATTTAGCATTAGAAATGAGTAATGCCAATATTGATATCCTAGAGAAAAGTATTAGGGTATATAATAATGAACAAGAAATATTTTTAGATAATACGGGAAAAGTTATCACAAAATAATGTCTAGAAACATAGAAAATAGTGAATAATAAATAAAAGATATTATTTGGAGGTTTCTATGGAAGTTGGATTAGCACTAGCTGGTGGTGGAATTAGAGGAATTGCACATGCAGGAGTATTAAAAGCATTAGACGAAAATAATATAAAAGTAAAAGCAATAGGTGGAACAAGTGCTGGTAGCATTGTTGCCACCTTATATGCTATGGGATATAAACCTTATTATATATATGTATTATTTAAAAAATATGCACAAGAGATTATAAATATCAGTAATGCTTCAATATTAAATGGATTAGGAAATCTGATAAAAAGCAAAAAAGTTGGTTTTTCAGGATTAAATGATGGAATTATGCTTGAAAAGATGTTTAATGAAATGGCATTAAGAAAAAGAATAAGATTAATTGGAGATATAAAAATGCCATTAGTTATTTCAACGGTTGATATTGCAGAAGCAAAAGAATATGTAATTACTAATTGTGCATTAAGAGATAACTTAAAAGATAATTACATAACAGAGATTGAAGTAGGAAAGGCAGTAAGGGCAAGTAGCAGTTTTCCTGCATTTTTTTGCCCATGTGAATTCAAAAATCACATTTTCATGGATGGAGGAGTGTTAGATAACACGCCTGTATTACCACTAAAACAGATATGTGATAAAAAGATTATTGCAGTAAATTTTGAATCTGATTCAGTAGGCGAAGATTGTGATGTAATGGATGTGATAATGAAATCTCTTGATATCATGGGAAATAAGATTTCGGAAAAGAGTTTTGAACAAAGTGATTTGATTCTTACAATTCCTACTGATGGTGCTGGTTTGTTTGATATAGACAAATTGGATAAATGCTATCAATTTGGATATAACACTGTAATGAGAAATCTTAAAAAGTTCCGTGATTTATTATAAAATAAGAACCCAAAATAAAACTAAAATGTTCTCTTTCTGGAAAGGAGGGCATTTTTTATGTTTGAATTTGAAGTTATAGAAGAAATTAAGCCCAATATTGAAATTTTTCATATTTTCTTGAATTGTAAGATGTCCTGACTGTGGAAAAATAATGTCATCTACTAATTCATTTAAGACGATTGTAAAAAACATTGAAAAAGACAGAAAAGTATAATAAAATATAAAAAAAGCTTAAATTTTATTTATATTAATTGGAGGAATGAATATGGCAACATTTTATTTGATTAGACATGGTAAACCAGATTATACTTATGGTGATACTCATGGTTTTATAGGGCAAGGTCATGATTTTGCACCTTTGAAACAAGATAGAATAAAAGAGGTTATAGAAACATCAAAAGATGTTAGATTAAAAAATGCGCAAATTATTGTAGCTTCACCATATACAAGAGCATTACAAACAGCTAGTATAATATCAAAAGAAACAGGGCTAGAAATTGTGGTTGAGTCAGATATAAGAGAATGGCAACCAGATCTTACATATCAATACAAAAACAGCGATGAAATGAAAGGATACTATAAAGAGTATATTGAAAATAATGGAATTTATCCGATTAACGAAAAAAGAAAATGGGAGACAAAAGAACAATTAAAAAATAGAGTTATGTCTGTTATTGAAAAATATAAAGAAAAATATGATACGGTAATTGTAGTTGCTCATAAAATGGCTTTTCAATCTATTTGTGATTGTGGGGATATGAAACCTGCTGAAATTTTTGAAGCTACTTTTAAATAAAACTAGAAATGGAGAAAAATCAATACTCCTGAGATGCAAAGAATAGGAATAATTGGTTGTGGCTGTGGAACAGATTATATTAAAATATTTAATAATAAGTTTTTTTATTCAAATTTATAGTTTTATTTTGGGTTCTAATTATAATATAATCACCAAATTAAAAGATTTCACATATAATATTCTAATAATATATGGAAGGAAATAGATATTATGGATATTATATATTTTGACAATAGTGCAACAACAAAAATAAAAACAGAAGTATTAAATGAAATGATGCCATATTTAACAACAGAGTATGGGAATGCATCTTCATTATATTCAATAGGAAGAAAAGCCAAAAGAGCAATAGAGAACGCAAGAAAGCAAGTTGCAGAACTTATAAATTGTGATCCACACGAAATATATTTTACTGGAAGCGGTTCAGAAAGTGATAATACAGCTTTAAAAGGATTTTCATATGCTAATAAAGAAAAAGGAAATCATATAATAACATCTAAGATAGAACATCATGCAATATTAGAAAGTTGTGAAACATTAGAAAAGCAAGGTTTTGAAGTATCATATATAAATGTAGATGAAAATGGTGTAGTAAAATTGGAAGAATTGAAAAAAGCAATTAAATCATCAACAATATTAATAAGTATAATGACAGCAAATAATGAGATTGGAACAATTCAACCAATAGAAGAAATTGCCCAAATAGCACATGAACAAAATATAATATTTCATACAGATGCTGTGCAAGCAATTGGAAATATGCCAATAGATGTACAAAAATTGCAAATAGATATGTTATCACTATCAGGTCACAAAATTAATGCACCAAAAGGAATAGGAGCCTTATATATAAAGAATGGAATAAATGTAGAAAAATATATAAATGGTGGACATCAAGAAAGAGATAAAAGAGCAGGAACCGAAAACGTAGCCGGAATAGTTGGACTTGGAAAAGCCTGTGAGATATCAAATAAAAATATGCTAACACATATAAAAAATTTAAGTAAATTAAGAGATTATTATTTATCAAAATTAGAAAAAGAGATTCCAGGAAAATTTAGAATAAATGGAGGAATGGAAAATAGACTTCCAGGAAATGCTAATATTTCATTTGCAGGAATAAATTCGTCAGAATTAATTTATAAGTTAGATGAGATGGGGATATGTGTTTCAAGTGGTTCAGCGTGTTCTTCTGGAAGTGTTACACCATCACATGTTTTAACTGCAATAAATGTACCAGAATTATATTTGAATTCAGCAATACGAACAACATTTGGAGACAACAACACATATGAACAAATAAATTATTTAATCAAATGTTTGAAAAAAATCTGTTTAAGCCTTGACAAGGATTGGTAATTATGTTACAATAGATAACTGTAATCCGCTTAGTCAAGGCTTCTAAATGTTAAGAATAAATTAACTGCCTTTTTTAAGGATTAGCGAGTATACGAATAAGGGAGGTGCATTTTTAATGTACGCAGTAATTGAAAGTTGTGGAAAACAATACAAAGTAGCAGAAGGAGATGTAGTATTTTTCGAAAAATTAGATGCAGAAGAAGGAAAAAAAGTTGCATTTGATAAAGTAATCTTAGTATCAGATGATGGAAAAGTACAAGTTGGAAATCCTTATGTTAAAGGTGTAAAAGTTGAGGGAAAAGTTGTTTCTCATGGAAAAGCTAAAAAAATCATAGTATTCAAGATGAAAGCTAAGAAAAATGAAAGAAAGAAACAAGGACACAGACAACCATATACAAAAGTTGAAATTACAGGAATCAAAACAGCAGCTAAAAAAGCAGCTACAGCTGAAAAAGCAGAAAAAACTGTAAAAACAACAAAAACTGAAAAAACAGAAACAAAATAATTAAAAGAGATTTTAATAAGAAAACGAAATAAACAATTATAAAGCCGAAAGGAGTGAGAAGAATGGCACATAAAAAGGGTCAAGGTAGTATTAAGAACGGTAGAGACAGTGAATCTAAGAGACTTGGTGTCAAAAGAGCTGACGGTCAATTTGTTTTAGCAGGAAATATCCTAGTTAGACAAAGAGGAACTAAAGTACATCCTGGAACTAATGTTGGTAAAGGTAGTGATGATACACTATTTGCATTAGTAGATGGAACAGTTAAATTTGAAAGAAAAGGTAGAGATAAAAAACAAGTAAGTGTTTATCCTGTTGAGGAAAATGCCTAAAAATGAAGCAATATAGCTATTATAGTTATATTGCTTTTTTTGTGTGCCTGCACGGAAAAAAAGCGTTTTAAAGTGTGTTAAAGTGTGCAAAATTGCACCGAAGAAAAGCGTTTTGAAATGTGCATTTCGAAAAAACGAAAAAATATTCGAAAAAGCTATTGACAAAGTTGTAAAGAATTATTATAATGATAAACGAACAAAGATTTGAAAAAAACTTTTTTGAGAAAGGAAAGATGTTATTATGATAACAAATTTACATATAAAAAACATAGGAATAATAGATGACTTAGAAATAGACTTAAATAAAGGAATGAATGTATTGACAGGAGAAACAGGAGCTGGAAAAACATTAATAATAGATTCTATTAGTATAATATGTGGTGGAAGATTTTCAAAAGAAATGATAAGAAAAGGCGAAAATCATTCTTATGTTGAATTATGTATGTATGTTCCAAATGATGTAAATTCAATTGATGGAAATATCATAATAACAAGAGAAATATATAATAATGGAAGAAATATGTGCAAGATAAATGGTAGATTAGTAACTGTGACAGAATTAAAAAATTTTATGAGTAATTATATAGAAATACATGGGCAAAATGATAATCAAAAATTATTAGATAGCAGAACACATATAAAATATTTAGATAATTTTTCAGGAGAGGAAATATTTCAACTAAAAAATGAATATAAAGAAAAATATCAAAGATATAACGAAATTAGAAGAGAATTAAAGAATAATTACGGAGATGAAAAAGAAAAACAAAGAAAATTAGATTTATTAAGATATCAATTAAATGAAATTCAAGAAGCAAGATTAAAAGATGGCGAAGAAAGTGAATTAGAAGAACGAAGTAAACTAATTAGAAATTCAGAGAAGATTGCCAAAAACTTATCAGAAGCTGAGATGGCTGTTGGAGAAAATACGATAGATTTAATAGGAAATGCGATAAGAGCATTAGAAAAAATTGAAAATATAGATAGAAAATATGAAGAAACAACAGCAAGTCTAAAAGATATATATTATGGTATACAAGAGATTTCTTCTAATTTAAGTGGATATCTTTCAGATATAGAATTTGATGAACAAGAAAGAGAAGAGGTAGAAACAAGATTAGATATAATAGATAATTTAAAAAGAAAATATGGAAATAATATAGAAGAAATTGATGAGATAGCTGATGAAATAAAGAAAATAGAGAATGTAGATGAATATAATAATAAATTAAAAAATGAGCAAAAACAAATAGAAAAAGAAATGACAAAAATAGCAGAAAAAATAAGTAAAATAAGAAAAGAAAATGCAGAAGAGCTAAACAAAAAAATAAATAAAGAATTAGAAGATTTAGAAATGAAAAATGCAAAAATTAATGTAAAAGTAGAATATAAAATAGAGCAATTTTTTGAAGATGGAAAAGACCAAGTTGGTATATATATAAAAACTAATGTAGGAGAAAATGAGAGTGAATTAACAAAGATTGCCTCAGGTGGAGAAATGTCAAGAATAATGTTAGCTATAAAAAAAGTATTAGCAGAAGTAGACAAGATGCCAGTAATGATATTTGACGAAATAGATACGGGAATTAGTGGAAAAGCAGCTAAATCAGTTGCAAATAAAATGAGAAGTATTTCTAAGAACCACCAAGTATTATGTATTTCGCATTTAGCACCAATTGCAGCAATGGCAGATTATAATTATTTTATAAGTAAAAAAGTGGAAAATGATAGAACATGTACAAGTATTAAATTATTAAATGAGCAAGAAGTTCTATGTGAAATTGCGAGAATTTCATCAGGAGAAATTAATGATGTAACACTTCAATATGCAAATGAACTAAGAAGTAAAATTGCATAGAATCAGTAAGGATATCTTTCAAAAATATACTTTATGATTATATCAGCATTTAATGGAGAAATTTTTATAAAAACATCTTTATCAAGAGAAATCCACATATCAATATCAAATAATGTATTATTATCAGAGAATGCAGCAATCAATTCAGAAAGTTCAAGTGGATTAAGAAAAGATAATTTTATATATGAATTGTTATTTATGAAAGAACTAGAACTATAAAATCTATTTAAAAAATTATCAATTTCACCAGATTTATAGGTAAATAAAATAACTTCTGAAACCATAATAAACTCCTTTGTTTTATAGTATGTGGAAAAATGAATATAAGTATACATTAGCATAAAAAATATAATAATGGAAACAATATTATAGATGACTATTGTCATAAATATACTTTGAAAGGAAGATAATTATGGAAGAAAATCAAAAAATAAATTGTACTGTAGAAAGTTGTGTATATCAAGATGGAAATACTAAAAGATGTACATTACAATCAATTCATGTTATGCCAACAAATGATTGTGACACATGTGAATCTGATGAATCAATGTGTGGAAGTTATGAATATAACAAATAATTAATAAAAACAAGAAGAGCATAAAAAAATTGCTTTTCTTGTTTAAAAACTATTTTTTTCATTAGCTCTTCTAGCCTTTTGCATTCGACGTTCGGCATCTTTTTTGGCGATATCTTGACGCTTATCATATAATTTTTTACCTTTTCCAATTCCTAATTCTAATTTTACTAAACTTCCTTTAAAATATAAAGTTATAGGAATTAAGCTATATCCATCTTGTTTAACTTTTATAAAAAGTTTATTAAGTTCTCTTTTATTCAAAAGCAATTTCCTATCACGTAAAGGGTCTTTATTAAAAATATTTCCGTGTTCATAAGGACTAATATGCATAGAATATATGTAACATTCACCATCTTTAAAACCAGCATAACTATCTTTTAAATTAACTTTACCTTTTCTAATTGATTTTATTTCTGTGCCAGACAAAACAATACCGGCTTCATATTTATCTTCTATATTGAAATTATGATATGCAACAGGATTTTTTGCAATTAATTTTGTATTTGAATTCATGATGGACCTCCGTAATTTTAAATATTGTACATATTATAACACATAAAATTCCATATTTAAACCCTAAAATAAGTATTATATGTTCTTATTAGTTATTGGTTTGAATTTTATTTTTTTAGGAAGCCTTAAAAATATAAATCAATACATGTAATAAAGGTTTTATATCTTTAGGGCTTTCTGATTGTAAATATAAAATTATTTATTATTGGTCATTATCATCATAGTTTCTAGTTCTAGTCAATTGATTAGAATAGTACCATACCAAAGCAATTATAGCTACAACTGCAACTGCTAATATAAGCCAAGTCCACATAGTAGAAGACATTCCTAAAAATGTACCTGTATTTGCATTAGTTGTAGTACCTGTTGTAGCAGTTCTATTAGCAGTATAATTTGTAGACTGAGCATTATCACGAGTTATACCCATGTTTGTAGTGTTAGTTACATCTTTTACTGCACCTTCAATTGCATTTTCAGCACCGCCAACAGTGTTACGAACATCGTTAACAGCATTATTAACATCATTCATAGCACCATTGCCATCTGTTGCAAAGCTTAAAGTAGTAGCAAATATTAAAATAGTAGCCATTAACAAACCAATTATGAAAAGTGACTTTTTATTCATATTAACCTCCTAGTTGAATGAAAATATTTTGCAGTTTTATTTTATAAAAGAACAAAATAAAACCTATTTATATTATTATTGGTTTGAATGAAAATATACTTGAAAAAAATCTGAAAATAATGTAAAATACACAGGAAAGGAATCACTAAAAAATGAAAATTATAGAAAATTTTGAAAGCAGTTTGGATATCGAAAAGTTGAAGAAGATGGATGAACAGAAAACAAAAGTGTTCAAATATATAACATATAAAAAGAGAACAGAACAAGAAGTAAGAAATAAATTCAAAGGGCAAATCGAAGAAGAAATGTTAGAAGAGATAATTGATTATTTAAAAGAAGCCAATTATTTAAATGACTATGATTTTATTGAACGACAAGTAAATGAATATATGAATTTAAAAACTTTATCTATAAAAGAAATAAAATATAAGTTGATGACTAAAGGTCTTGATAGAAAGCTTATTGAAGAATATATAGACAAAAATTATGATAGCTTGAATGAATATGAAAAAAAATGTATAGAAAAAATTAAACAAAAGAAAAAAGAATCAACAGAAGAAGAAATAAGGCAATATTTGTATAGAAAAGGATATAAAGTATAATGAAAGGGAAGAGATTTTAATGCAAAATATATTAACACTTGAAACAAATAAATACTCAATAAAGTTAGACAATTTTGAAGGACCATTGGATTTATTGTGTCATTTAATAGATAAAAATAAAATGGATATATATGATATCAACTTAAGTCAAATAACAGACCAGTATATTGAGTATATAAAAAAGATGAATGATATGAATTTGGAAATAACAAGTGAATTTTTAGTTATGTCCTCAACTTTACTATATTTAAAATCTAAACATCTACTTCCTAAAGAGCAAGAAGATGAAGATGAAATAACAGAAGAAGAACTTATAAGAAGAATAATAGAATATAAAAGCTATAAAGAAATAACTAAAAAGCTAAAAGAAAATTTTATTCAATATTCTAAAAGATTTTATAAGACTGCAGAAGAAATAAAATTACCAAAACAGAAAATAGAAAAGAAATATGATACTACAATAATTCCTGAAATTTATAAAAGTATAATTCAAAAAAATGCAGAAAAGATAAATGAAAATGCAGCAAATATAGAAAAAATAGCTATAACAGAAACATATTCAGTTGGAGATACTGTAAAACAAATGTATAGGTCATTAATAAAATTCAAAAAATTTACATTTAATAAGTTGTTTTCGTTAAAAAAGCATGATAAAAGAGAGGTTGTAACTGCATTTTCAGGATTGCTCGAAATGTCTAGAAGAAATAAAGTAGTAACAGAACAAGAAGAATTGTTTGGAGACATAGAAGTTGAAAAGAGTAGAAATAAAAATATAATAGATTAAGAGTAAAAAAAGTGGAAAAAATAATATTAAACCAGAGGTGATAATATTGTTTTTTCTTTTTATTTTTATAACATTATTTATTATAGCAGGAATTGCGATACATACAAGTATAATAGGAATAGATATAGAAAACTTGATAATAGATACAGAACAACCAAAAGGAAAAACGATTAATGAGGAAAGTAAAATATATGTATATTTGCTACTATTTGGAAAAGTTAAATTACTAAAAAAGAATGTAAGGACGATAAATAAGGAAGATTTAAAATTCAAGAAACCAAATTTTAAAATAAATTATATTGAATTGGTAAAGAATATTGAAATAAATGTAGAACAAATTGATTTATATATTCAACTTGGAACACAAGATGCTGCAAGTACAGCTATTCTTGTTGGAACAATAGCTGGAATATTAGGAACAATATTGAAAAAGCCTAAATATCAAGTAATACCAAGTTACTTAAACAAAAACTTTTTAAAGATTAAATTAAATTGTATATTTTCTATATATTTGATGCAATATATATATAAATTAATATTGGAACGGAAAAAGAGGGATAATCCGTTCTAAAAGATGGAGGAGATAATATGAATGAACATCCAATAGAAAATCTTATGATTACGGCAATGAGTAGTATTCAAAATATGGTAGATGTAAATACAATTATAGGTGAACCTATAGAAACACAAGTAGGGATAACAATAATTCCAATTTCAAAAGTTAGTTTTGGATTTGCAGCAGGAGGTAGTGAATTCAGAGGAGAAACATTGAAAGAATACAATAAGAAAGATAAAGATGAAGAGATTCAGTATAAACTGCCATTTGGTGGTGGTGCTGGTGCGGGAGTTTCAATAAATCCAGTAGCATTTTTAGTTGTACAAGAAGGCAGTGTAAAATTAATGCCTGTTGACCATGATTCTTGTTTAGACAAAATCTTAGATTATGTCCCTGATTTAATGCAAAAGTTGAATGAAATGTTTAACAAGTCAATTCAAGAAAAAGAAGCTAGAACAAAAAAGATTATAAGCGAGATGAAAAATAGGTATAATGAGAATTATAAAAGTCCAGAAGTAAAAAAACAAGATCAAAAAGTTGAGGAAAATATAAAAAAAGCAAATTATGTTGAATCAGATGGAGAAGTTTTTGGAAACGAGGAATCTTAAGAAATAAAATAGCAAGAAAAACTTGCTATTTTTTGCGTTTTCTAGTAGAATAAGTTTGTTAAAATATTCTTAGGAGGATTGAAAAAAATGGAGAAAATTAAGGAAAAAATAAAATCAATAACTCTAAAGCAATGGCATATAGCAGTAATAGTTATAGGAATAATATTTGTATCACTAGGTGCATTTCATAGCAATTTGTGGTTTGACGAAAGCTATTCAGTAGGATTGGCGAGACATACATTTGGAGAAATATGGTCAATAGGTGGGCATGATGTACATCCAATCTTGTATTATTGGATGCTCAGAATTGTTTACTTAATGACAGGTGGAACCATAATGGCATATAGAATTTTTTCAGTTATTCCAATTGCAATAATGATAATTTTGGGGTATACACATATAAGAAAAGATTTTGGAGAAAAAACAGGATTCATATTTTCTTTTTTATCAGCATTTTTACCAGAAATGGCTCAATATGCAATAGAAATAAGAATGTATTCTTGGGCAATATTAGCAGTAACAATTCTTGCACTTTATGCATATAGACTTACCAAAGAAGATAATACTAAAAATTGGATAATATTTGGTTTATCAAGTTTAGCAAGTATATATTTACATTATTATGGATTAATGGCAGCAGGGTTGATAAATGTATTTTTATTAATATATCTTATAGTAAAGAGAAGAAAAAAAGGTATAATATTTATAATATCATTTGGAATTTTGCAAGGTTTAGCATATTTACCTTGGTTAGTAAATTTTGCAACACAATTAAGTAATGTTTCAAGTGGATATTGGATAGGATTTTCATTCCCAAAAACACCAATGGAATTATTAAGTTCACAACTTGCAGGATATGTAAAAACATCAGATTACACAGGTCTATTAGTTCCAACAGTATTAGCATTAGAATTATATGCATATATGATTTATAAAACATATAAATATGCAAAAGCAAAGGAAGATTTAAATTCATTTAAATGGTCAGTAATAGTATACTTTGCAGTAATACTTGCAGCAATAATAATTACAGCATTAATGAAAACATCAATTTTATATTATAGATATTTATTTGTAATAACAGGTTTGTACATATTTGCAGTAAGTTTTATATTAGGAAAAGAAGAGAACAAAATTGAAATAGTTGCAATACTTTCAGTAATTGCAATATTAGGAGTATATAATAATATTGTAATGATGAAAGACAATTATGATTATTCAAATCAAGAACCAATTAAATATCTTAATGAAAATGTAAAAGAAGGAGATACAATTGTATATGCAGATTTTGGTGGAGGCTCAGTAGTAGCTGTGCAGTTTGCTGATAATCAAGTTTATTTTTACAATGCAGATAATTGGGGAGTAGAAGAAGCATATAAAGCTTTTGGGCCTAATTATGAAGTTAAAGTAACAAAAGATTTTATTGATAACTGTTCTAATAGAGTATGGTTTG
This sequence comes from Clostridium sp. 28_12, assembly GCA_001916055.1. GTDB lineage: Bacteria > Bacillota > Clostridia > TANB77 > CAG-508 > CAG-269. The sequence continues at coordinate 8,097 of MNRR01000007.1, read as the reverse complement.
TGGATAACATATATAATTCTGTTGCAGATGAAATTTTTGAAGGAAAAGGATATAATAAAGTTTCAGAAAAAGATTTTTCTACAAAATATCATGATTACAGTTATAAAATAGTATTATTAGAAAAATAAAAAAGTACAGGGAAGTAACAATAAAATGTTATTATCCTGTACAAAATAAAAAAAGTGGCTTCGCATGAAAGCCATTTTTTTATGCAATACCATATTTTTCTTTAAATCTTGCAGCTCTACCACCTTTAGTATCAAGTCTTAAATTACCTGTCCAATATGGATGGCATTTTGAGCAAACGTCTACTTTTAAATCTTTTTTTGTTGAACCAACTTCTATAACATTTCCGCAAGCGCATGTTATTGTTGTTTGGTTATATGCTGGATGTAATCCTTCTTTCATGTGAATTCACCTCTTTCCAAATAATAAGTATATTAGTTATTTTTGTTATCTTCGTCTAAATTTTTATTTTTTTCTTGATTTACATATGTTGCTGAAGTTTCAAGTTCTGTTTTTAAAGAAACTTTATGCACAAGTTTAGTCATAATATTAAATATACAAGCAATTATTAAAATAAAAAAACCTATCTTTTTCCAATACTTAGCTAACATAATAATCTCCTTTAAAAATTTATACACAAACAATTATACTATATTTATTATTAATTTGTCAATATTATTTAAGATTTTGGGACAAAATAATTTTAAGATAGGAAAGGATGATCATAAAATGAAAAAGATAGTATTCGTAATGGTAGCTATTGCAGTAATAACAGGTGGTGGAATATGGTGGTGGAAGACTGTGAATGATAAAAAAGTAAGCAAAAAAAATAATAATGAAACCAATTATCAAGCAGAAAGGAGTAGTGTAAAGCAAAATAATGAAAATATAAAAAATTCGAATCAAAATACTAGTGAAATTAACATTACTAATACCAATACTACTACTAATAATAGTAATTCAAATAATGGAAATACTTCAAACCAAGAAAAAGAAATTGCTAAATTTTCGACCAAGATTTATACTAAGGAATCTGAAAGACAAAATAACATAGCAATAACGTGCAAAACACTATCCTCAAAAAAAGTTGAACCGGGAGAAACATTTTCATTTTGCAATACAGTGGGAAAAGCAACAACTGCAAAAGGATATCAAGAAGCTGATATATATGTGAATGGAAAAAAGAAAAAAGGGCTTGGAGGTGGAAATTGTCAAGTAAGTACAACACTATATAATGCTGTTTTAAAAGTACAAGGATTAGAGGTTGTGGAAAGACATCAACATAGTAATCATGTTCCATATATTCAAGATGGAAAAGATGCAGCTGTTGCATATGGTAGCTATGATTTTAAATTTAAAAATAATACGGAAAAAACAATAAAAATTGTTATGGAAAATACTACTCAAAATGTTACTGCAAAAATTTATAGCTAAAGTTGTCAAAAGGTATAGCCTTTTGACAACTAGAAATCAAAATTGAATATAATAAAACTCTTCAAAAACAAAAAGGTATACATAGCAGAGATGCATGCATGTAGTAATTTACCGATGATGTATGGCTTTATAGATAAATCAGTTTTTGCAATTGTACTCCAAACTTGAAGTAAAACGGATAGTCCTCCAAGTCCTAAAAGAAAAGATGCTAAAATAATATTATAAGATAATTGTTTTTCTGGAATATTACAAATAATATTAAGACCATTTGTTAATTCAAGAATACCTGAAATAAAACCTATTGCAAATTTCTCTGGGATATGTAGAAAAGCAAATATAGGGCTTAATAAATCAGTTAACACATTTAGTAATTGACTATTTTGCAAAATTGAAATTATAACCGAAAATAGAACTACAAAGCCACCAATTAATAAAATTGTATTGATAGAATTTGTGATGCTATTTCCAATTATACCGCCTAAATTGGACATGGAAATATTGTCATTAGAGGTTTTATAAGAAGGAGCAGTAATTGACGATGGTTTAATGTTCAATTTCCAAAATCTAAAAATAATTCCTACAGTAATAGAGGCTAACAAATGACTAACAAGCAATAAGAGTCCAATTGTAGAATTACCAAACATTGAAATTCCAACAGTCCCCAAAATGAATAATGGACCTGAATTATTTGTAAAACTTAAAAGACGTTCACATTCTTCTTTAGAGCAAATATTATTCAAGCGAAAATTTGCGGCAATTTGATTAAAAGTTTAGAAATTTGTTCTTGTTCTTCATTGCCGACCCTTCCTCTTTTTATTACTTTTTTATGTAAATCATTAATAGTAACAGATTGTATTCCATCAACTACTCCTATATCCTGGATACAATTTATTTCAATATTTTTCCTATCATTTATCTTTGCCAAAGCGGCATCAGTATCAGGAAAACTACGTGCAATTGATGTTGTTGCAACAAAACTGTCTTTCGCACGTTTATCAGGTTGGTATACAGCCCGGTCAAGTGCATCTAAAACATGCAAATTTGAAAGAATATATAAAAATGTTTTTTTTTCATATTGCACCTCAACTAAATATATGTAATATAAACTACAAATAGTATTCAGAATAAATAAGAAAAAAAATACAAAAAAATGTTCGAAAAAGTATTGACAAAAATCGAAATAGGATATAAAATAAGAACAACAAAAGCGAACAATGATTCGAATAAATAAAGAGGAGGAAAAAAGATGAGTATATTTGGAAGAAAAAGTAATGTGATAACATACACTGTTAACAAGGCGGTAAATACTAGTATGTATATAACAGTTCAAAATGGCGAAGTAGTGGTAAATGCACCATGGTATTTTACAGCAAATAAAATTCAGCAAATAGTACAAGAAAAGAAAAATTGGATATTAAGCAAAATGCAAGGATGTGATGAAAATCTTTCAAATATGCAGTCAGTAAAAATATTTGGAAAGAATTATGATATTCAAGTTAATTACGAAAAAATAAAAACTCCTGAATTGAATTTAAAAGAAAATTATAAAATACAAATTATATTACCAATTAAATATAGAAAAGTAGGAAATGAACAAGTCTTAAAAATGTCAATTGAAAAAATGTATGAACAAATTGCAGAAAACGAAATAGAAGATATAATGGAAAAAACAAGAAAAACGTTGGGATTTGCTCCAGAAGATTATGAAGTAAAAGTAATAAATGGAAAAATAGCTAAGTGTGAAGATGGAAAGATTACTATAAATCCAGAATTAATGAAATATAAAAGAAAAACAATTGAATATATTGTGGCACATGAATTTTGCCATTTAAAATACAAATCACAATGAAAAAGAAATTTCAGAATATGAATACTAGAATAAATTAATAAATGCCAAACCTAACTAATATTTTATAAATTAATAAAAATTTGCAGCATTATGTTGCAAATTTTTATTGTATGTGTTAATATAAATTGCAGTAATAATATTGGGGCATCGCCAAGCGGTAAGGCATCGGACTCTGACTCCGACATTCCTGTGTTCGAATCACAGTGCCCCAGCCAATGACTAGAATCTGCTAATGTTGAAGTATTTTAAAGAACATTTGCGGATTTATTTTTTTTATATAATAGGAAAGTGATATTGTTCTATTATATAAAAAGCTATAATCGCTATTCTCTTGAGATTTTCTATTTTTAGTCGAAAACTCAAATCTGTTTAGAACAAATAATACTAATTAAACACAACACTACAATCGACTTTTTCTTGATCTGGATTTTCTGATATTTCAATTCCTTGATATCCTGCAAATCTAGTAATATTTTTTTGAGCTATTCCAGTTTGTGTTGCAACTGTATCAATAGATGAAAAACCATTTTCTTCTACATAAGATTTAAAAGTAGATAATTCTAAATTATCTTTATTAGCACATTTTGGACAAACGTCGCCTGGATTTGTATGAAAAGCACCGCAACGACTACATTTATTTAATTCCATAAAAATCACAATCCTTTCTAAATAAATTAATTGCATTCTATCATAAAATAAAAAAAATAGAAAGATATTTTGAAAAAATATTTATAATAAAAAAATTGAAAAATTTTAAAAAAATGCTTGACAAAAAAACAATAATACATTATAATTTATAACTGTCAGGGAAATGCAGGTGTAGTTCAATGGTAGAACCTCAGCCTTCCAAGCTGATGACGTGGGTTCGATTCCCACTACCTGCTCCAATTAAACAAAAAGACGGAATTTTCCTTGCATTGTACAATGGTAGAACCTCAGCCTTCCAAGCTGATGACGTGGGTTCGATTCCCACTACCTGCTCCAGATAAAACAAACGGGAAATCGTTTGTTTTTATTTTTTATATAATAGGAAAGTGATACTTTACTGTTATATAAAAAGCTACAATCGCTAGCCCTTTGAGATTTTCTCCTTTTAGTCGAAAACTCAAATCGGGCGAGAACAAATCAAAGAAAAATTTTCAATTTTTCTTATGTGTTCTAAAAACTTGTGATTAAGCAAGTTTTAACCTTACTTATACTAGATGTATAAGTTATATATCCAAGAGGAGGTGAAAGAATAATGAACAAATACGAAAGTGTTATCATTATTAATCCAAATGTCGATGAAGCTGGGTTAAAAGCTTTAGAAGAAAAGTTTACAGGATTAATAAATGAAAATGGAAAAGTAGAAGAAGTTGTAGATATGGGAAAAAGAAAATTAGCTTATGAAATAAAGAAAAATAAAGAAGCTTTTTATGTACAATTCAATTTTGAATCAAAACCAGAAGCTATAACAGAATTAGAAAGAATCTACAGAATAACAGATGATGTATTAAAATTCATCACGATAAAAAAATAGAAAAAGTAATGAGGAAACAGAGGGCCTGAAATAAAGTAGAAAGGTAAAGTGATAAAATATGAACAAAGTAATTTTAATGGGGAGATTAACAAGAGACCCAGAAGTAAGATATACACAAACAAATAATACAGTAGTAGCATCATTTTCACTAGCTGTAAATAGAAGATTTGTAAGACAAGGAGAAGAAAGACAAGCAGATTTTATAAACATAGTTGCTTGGAGTAAACTAGGAGAGTTTTGCAGTAAATACTTTAAAAAAGGTCAACAAGTTGGAATTATAGGAAGAATTCAAACAAGAACATGGGATGATGACCAAGGTCAAAAACACTATGTTACAGAAGTTGTTGCAGAAGAAGCTTACTTTGCTGATAGTAGAAGAGATGGAGAAGCCTCAAGCTCTTCATTCGAAAATACATTTGGAAGTTCAATGCCAGGAGCATCAATTACAGGTGGTTCAGACTTTGAAGTATCTTCAAGTGATGACTTACCATTTTAATAATTAGAACGGGGGGAAAAGAAATGGCTGATAAAAATAAAAAAAGAAATAACAGAAATAATAACTATGATGATGATTTCAATCCAAAGTTCAGAAAACAAAGAAAAAAAGTATGTGCATTATGTAATGATAAAAACTTTGTATTAGATTATAAAAATCCTGAACAATTAAGAAAATTCATCAATGATAAAGGAAAGATATTACCAAGAAGAACAACAGGTGCTTGTGCTAAACATCAAAGAGACATAACACTTGCTATTAAAAGAGCTAGACATATTGCTATATTACCATATACAACAAAAGACTAGTAAAATTAAGACTGATTTGTGCATTTATTACACAGACCAGTCTTTTTATATTATAGGAAAGTTCTCTGAACTTCCTATAATATAAATATATTGCACAGAAATTTGCTTTGCAAATTTCGCGCACGAATAAAGACACGGACTTCGAAATGTTTTGATAAGTACAAAAGTTATTAATGTCCGCTTTTGTTCTTTTAATTGTAAAGATTTCTTTCATATAAATCTTCGATAAAAACATCACGCTCTTCAAAATTGTCAATGAAACCTACTTTAGCAACATGGTTGTTTACTCCTTGAATCCAAACAGGTCGTTCATCATAAAAAATATCAACTTTTTCTTTATTTTTTAAAACACTTTGAACTCTATTAAAATCCATAAAACTAACCTCCAATCCATTACATTGCTTTTTGCTTATGTAATTAGGTATAATTATAATTCACTATTATAGTTTTTTATTAATTTGATAATATATTATCAAATAATAAATAATATATATTGTAATAGTGAATTATAACTATATATAATAAGTATATACAGAAAAAGTAAAAAATATACTTGCAAAATGAAAAAAATGTGATATAATAATAAAAATAAAATACGAGAACAAGGACAACACAAGTAATATAATATCTTAAGAGAGAATCAAATATTTGGTGTGAGTTTGAAAGTAAAAATTATTTGTTATCACCTTTGTTAGTTGCTGAACTGAAAAAACAAAAGTAAGTTTTGACGTAAATCTGCGTTAAAGATAAATGAGAGAATATTAATTATTTAATATTAAAATAGGTGGTACCGCGGAATTGATAGTATAAGATAAATTTCGCCCTAATATGCAAAATAAAATGCATATTAGGGCGTTTTGTTTTGCAAGTAAAAAAGGAGGGATATAATGCAAGAATTAAAAATTAATGGAATTTACAAACATTTTAAAGGCGATTACTATTTAGTAGAAGGGATTGCAAAAAATTCTGAAACTCAAGAAGAAATGGTTGTATACAGAAGATTGTATGAAGATGGAGGATTATGGGTACGTCCAAAAGAAATGTTCTTGTCAGAAGTAGATCATAACAAATATCCAAATGTAAAACAAAAATATAGATTCGAATTACAAGATATTAAAAGTGTAAAAAATAATTAAGGAGGAAAGCTTATGTACAAAAAAGTAGAACTAAAAAATGGATTTGTAGGAATGGAAAATAAAGTTGCAGAAATGTGGAAACAAAAAAATATCATAAAGAAAAACTTTGATATGAATAAAGGAAAAAGATATTTTACATTTTATGATGGACCACCAACAGCTAATGGAAAACCACATGTTGGACACATCGAAACAAGGGTAATGAAAGATATTATTCCAAGATATAAAGTAATGAAAGGATATCATGTAGACAGAAAAGCTGGATGGGATACACATGGACTACCAGTAGAGCTTGAAATAGAGAAAAAACTTGGAATTTCAGGAAAAGAACAAATTGAAGAATATGGTGTAGAAAAATTCGTAAAAGAATGTAAAGAAAGTGTATTCACATATGTGCATATGTGGGAAGAAATGACAAACAAAGTTGGATATTGGGTTGACATGGAAAATCCATATGTAACATATCATAATGATTACATCGAATCAGTATGGTGGGCATTAAAAGAAATGTGGAAAAAAGGATTATTATATGAAGGTCATAAAGTAATGCCATATTGCCCAAGATGTGGAACAGCACTTTCATCACATGAAGTTGCACAAGGATATAAAGATGTAAAAGATTTAACGTGTATTGCAAAATTTAAAGTGGTTGGAGAAGATAAATACATATTAGCATGGACAACAACCCCATGGACATTACCATCAAATTTAGCACTATGTGTAAACAAAGCATATACATATGTTGAAGTAAAAGCAAATATTGGAACAGATGATGAACCAAAATATGAAAATTATATATTAGCAAAAGATTTACTTATAAATGTATTAAAAGAAACACCTTATGAAATAGTTAAAGAATTCAAAGGAACAGAAGCAATTAATGCCATTTGCAAAAGTAGATGGAAAAGCATTTGAAGTAATACATGGAGATTATGTAACAATAGAAGATGGTACTGGAATTGTACATATTGCACCAGCTTATGGTGAAGATGATAGTTTAGTATCAAAACAAAATGGAATTGCGTTTGTAAATTTAGTAGACAAATCAGGAAAATTTGTGACAGAGGTTGAACCATGGGCAGGAAGATTTGTAAGAGATTGTAATGAAGATATATGTAAATGGTTAGCTGATGAGGGAAAATTATTCTCTAAAGAAAAACATATACATTCATATCCACACTGCTGGAGATGTGATACACCACTTTTATATTATCCAAAAGAAAGTTGGTTTGTAGCAATGACAAAATTAAGAGATGAATTAGTTGCAAACAACAATAAAATAAATTGGTATCCAGATACAATTAGAACAGGAAGATTTGGAAAATTCCTTGAAAATGTAATAGATTGGG
>MNRR01000006.1 GCA_001916055.1 Clostridium sp. 28_12 | reverse complement strand
TATGTTTATTTTTGGTCATTTAAACAATATCATTTTTGTGCTCTCTTTTCAATATTTTATTTTCAATCTTCTTGTGACATATCTATTTTAAACCTATAACAGAAGAATAATTTTGTGCAAGGTCTTTATTTTTATTCTCAAAAGTGATATTATATCACTATATTAATGAATGGAGATGAACAAATGATAGAAAGAGAAAAAAATCCAGAATATTTAAATTCTTTTTTAGATTACTCAATAACAATATTAAATAAATCACCTAATTCAGTCAAAGAATATAATTATGATTTGGTAAACTTTTTTAAATTTATGGCAGACCGATTTGAATTAACTGATATAAAATCATTTACCGAAAAATATTTAAAGAAAATAACTCTTAATGATATTCATGCATATGTATCGCATTTAGCAATTGACAATCGAAGTAAAGCTACAACAAGAGCAAGAAAAATTTCTACTATAAGAATCTTCTTTAAATATCTTTCTCAAAAAGCAAATATTTTAGAAATTAATCCAGCTCAAAATTTAGAGACCCCAAAACTTGAAAAAAGAATGCCTAAATATCTTTCATTAGACGATAGTAAAAAGTTGTTAAATGTTGCGGAAAATGAAGATAATAGAAATTACAAAAGAGATTATGCTATAACAACTTTATTTTTAAACTGTGGAATGAGACTTTCTGAGCTTGTAGGAATTAATATCAATGACATTGATTTTAATGAATGTAAGATGACAGTCATAGGAAAGGGAAACAAAGAACGCACAATATATTTAAATAAATCTTGTATGGTAGCTATATCTTCTTATCTTAACTCTCGCCCACCTTCAAATATGGTAAAACATGACTCCAAAAATTCTGATAAGGCACTTTTTTTAAGTGAGCAAAAACAAAGAATTAGTAATAGAACTGTACAAAATATAATAACAAAAGAATTAAAACATGCAGGTTTAGACTCTAAAAATTTATCTGTTCATAAATTAAGACATACTGCTGCAACTCTTATGTATCAATATGGAAATGTAGATATTAGAGCTTTACAAGAATTGCTTGGACATCAGAGTATTTCTACAACAGAGATTTACACCCATGTAAGTAATGAGCAAGTACGTAATGCTGTTGAAGCGAATCCTTTGTCAGACCCTAAAAATTTGTAATGAAAGGAATAAATATGAAATCTAATAAAGCAAAAATATTATATAAAAATATAACAACATATACTAATAGTAACTATGCCAAATTCCTTAATTTTCATAATGATAAATATGAATTTTCTTATAATTTTTACACCATTGTTATGTCTATTCTTTTGTGCTATTGTATAATCATAAATATAAAAAGCAAAAATATATTATCTTCCCTAATCTTTCTTTTTTTGTTAATTGGCTTTATTTTTATAAGATTTTATTTGCCAATAAGGCGATTAAAAAAGACTAAAAGCAATATTAAAAAGAAATCCAATTCTACTCATGTTTTTTTATTTTATGATTATTACTTAAAAGTAGATAAAGAAATTGTGTATTACTTCAAACTATATAAAGTTTTTGAAGTTAAAGATTATTTCTATTTGTATATAAATCAAGACTATGCACTAATGCTTGATAAAAAAGGTTTTAAAATGGGTACAGTTGATGAATTTAGAAATTTTATAAAGAAAAAATGTTTGTTTAAATACAAATCCCTCTGAATTGTCAGAGGGTATTTTATATTCATAATAACATTGGCTGAATTTGTTCTCCCTCTAGTGCTTCTTCAATTGTCTTTATTAGATATGCTGGGTCAAAAACAATTGAACGAGGTTTAGTTATTGGATTATCCTGTCTAAAAGGTACAAAATAATAATGTTTTCTATTAAAAAGTTTCCCTATGTTCTCCCCTGCTCCTGAAAGTCCATTATTGGTTGATATTGCTATAACTACCGGTCTCTCTCTCCTTAAGTGGCTTTTAACTGCCATTGTTGCAGGACCATCTATTATATCATTTGCCAATTTAGCCATAGTATTCCCTGTTGCTGGAGCTACTACTAATATATCTAGCATATTTTGGGGACCTATTGGTTCTACTTCTTGAATAGTGTGTAAAACTTTATTTTCTGTAATTCCTTCAATTTCGTCTATAAAATCTTTTGCCTTACCAAATTTAGTATCCATAGTATAACTATTTTCCGACATTATAGGAACTACATTAGCTTTTAGTTCAACAATTTTCTTTAATTCATCTATGGTCTTTTTGAATGTGCAAAAAGAACCTGTCATTACAAAACCTATCTTTTTTCCTTCTATATTCACTTTTTTCCTCCTTTCTCTATATAATATGAATAAAAATTATTTTTTGTCGGTATAATATTTTAAAAGCTCTAATAAATATTCATTTAATAGAGCTTTTAAATATTATTAATTTATCTATGCCAAAAGACTACTTTCTAAATAACATATAATAACACACATAAAACATGTAAAATATTTCCTAAAAATACACATAAATGGAAAATAGAATGCATGTATTTATGTTTTTTTCCTACACCATATAAAATCGCTCCAATTGTATAAATTATTCCACCAGCTACAAGTAAAACAAAGCCTGGTATTCCTAATAGTGAAGGCAATAAATTAACTTTTATTATTATACACCATCCCATTGCTAAATAACAAATCATAGAGAAAACTTTATATTTTTTTAAGTCTATTGCATTTAACGTAATTCCTAGTATTGCAAATGCCCAGATAACTCCAAATATTGTCCAACCAAGTGCTGTACTATATTCTCTTAATGTGCATAGTGCAAAAGGTGTATATGAACCTGCAATTAACACAAATATTGCACAATGGTCTAATACTTGTAAAACTTTTTTTGACTTTAATTTTGGGCTCAATCCATGATATATACTTGACATTGTATATAAAAATAACATTGAAACTCCAAAAATCACTCCACTAACAACTCCATATGCATTATGCCTAATCCCAGCAAATACACTGCATAGTACTATTGTTGCAATTCCAGCAACACCTCCAACAATATGTGAAACCATATTGAAGATTTCTTCTCCTTTTGTATAAGTAGGTAATATTCTATCGGCTAATTTTGTTCTTTTCATAATCAAACCACCTTTCCGTTATCAAAAAATATAACATCTAGTATTTAATACTAGATGTTATTATATTATATCTTTTTTTATTTGTCTACTACTTTTTTGAAAAAATATATTAAGATTTTTATAACTTAGCAAATTCTTCGACAATATTTTCTATAGAAATTTGTGTCTGTGTTTTTTCTTGCATATTTCTAACAGTAATATTATTATTGTTTAATTCGTCTTCTCCTAATATAAACACATAAGGAATGTGTTCTGCGTTCGCATAATCTAAAGCTTTTCTCATTTTTCTGTTTTTCATTTCTACTTCTGTTTTATATCCAGCATTTCTTAAAGTTTGAGCAATTTTTAAACATTCTATTTCTGTTCCCATAGGAATTATATAAATGTTTGTTAATGCTTTTTCGGCAAATTCTTCTCTATCCTTTAAGATTTCATATATAACATTTAATCCAAAACTTATTCCTACTGCAGGGTATTTAGTGCCATTACCAATAAAATCTGTTATCATTTTATCATAACGGCCTCCACCACCTATACTTGAAGTAATACTTCCATCTTTAACATATACTTCAAAAACAGTTCCTGTATAATATTCTTGCCCTCTTGCTAATGATGGTGAGAATTGAACATAATCTATTAGTCCCAATTTTTCAATATATTCCTTTAATGTATTTAGCTCATTTATTCCTTCTGACAAAACTTCATTTTTACTTTCAATATTAATAAGTTGACTTGCATCCATGTTTAAATATGTAAACAATTTTTCAATTTGTTCATTATTTAATCCAATTTTAGCAAATTCTTTTTCAAGTTCTTGTCTTGTCATTTTTTCGAATTTATCAATAATAGTTATTGTATCAGTTACAAGCTCTTTTGCAATTCCTGCTTCTATTATTATTCCTGATAAAAATTTCCTATTATTATATTTTATAACAATATCAATATTTAATTTATTATATGCTTCAACATATAATGCTACAAATTCTGCTTCTGTTAACTGTCCTTCAATTCCAACACTATCAACATCACATTGAATAAATTCTCTATCTCTTCCAAGTTTTACTGGACCATTTCTGAATACTTCTCCAATTTCATATCTTTTAAATGGCATTTTCGTATTTGGATTCATTGCTATATATTTAGCAAATGGAACTGTTAAATCATATCTTAAAGCTAAGTTTCTATTTCCTTGGTCTGTTACTTTATAAACTTCTTTTAAAATGTCATTTTCTTCATCATACTTTAATGCTAATAAATCATAATAACATAATAATGGTGTTTGTAATGGCTTAAAACCATATTTTTCAAATACTTTTTTTAATGTATCTGAAATATAATTTCTAATATATTGTTCTCTTGGTGAATAATCTACACATCCTTTTACATTTCTTAGTTCTATCTCTTTCATATTTAATTTCATCCTTCCTCAAGGCATAAATCTTGCCACTTTTTTCTAATAACGATAGTACTATTATATCATTTATAAGTAGATAAGTAAAGAAAAATATGAACAAATATTTCTATGATACTTTTTCTGCAAATGAATTATTAACAATTTTATCATATGGTGCTTTCGTTGTAAGCTCTCCTGCCTCTGACATAATTTCTTGTAGTTTATCAAATGCAGATTCTTTTAAAACAGGAGTATCTCTCCAAGCATCAATATCTTTGTATTTTTGAACTGAATTTTCCAAAGAAGCTAGTGTTGTATCTGGGAAAAACTCCTGAATTTTTTCTGCAATTTCTCTTGCAGTATGTTCTTTAACCCATTGTTCACCATTATATGTTGCTTTAGTAAATTCTTCAATAATCTTAGAATTATTTTTTATATAGCTTTTTTTTGCACAATATGCAGTATATGGAACTTCTCCTGCCGCTTCACCAACTGATGCAACAATATATCCTTTTCCAGCATCTTGAGTCATAGACGCAGTCGGTTCAAAAAGTGTTACATACTGTGCATTACCTCCTGTAAAAGCACCTGCCATTAAATCAAACTTGATACTATCATCCAGTGTTAAATCAGTTTGTGGATTCAATCCATTTTTCTTCAATACATACTCTAAAGTCATATATGGTACTCCACCTTTTCTTCCAGGTATTACAGTTTTGCCCTTTAAATCTTGCCACGAAAAGTTGTTTGTTGCTTCTTTGCTTACCAAAAATGAACCATCTTTTTGTGTTAACTGTGCAAATACTTCTATATAGTCTTCTTTTCCTTCGTTGTAAACATATATTGCCGCTTCCGGTCCACATAAGCCTATGTCACTTTGACCTGCTAATATTGCAGTCATTACCTTATCTGCACCTTGCCCTGTTGTAATTTCCAACTTCAAGCCTTCTTGTTCAAAAAAACCATTTGCAATTGCAACATATTGTGGCGCATAAAAAACAGAACGAGTTACTTCATTTAATTGAATTGTTGTTAGTTCAGAAGTATTAGTTGATTTTGGATTTAATAAATTATGCACACCAAATATTATAGCAATTACAATTAAAGTAATTAAAATACCACTTATAATTTTTTTCATACCTTACCTCCTTCTACATTATTTTATGAAATAAATGCAAAAGAGTTCATGTTTCGTGTTATGTTGACCCAATTGGATAAATATGGTATAATTAAATAGAGAGGGGGCTCGTATATGAAAAAAATATTTATATTGATATTAGCAATTTCTTGCACTTTAACATTTTTTTCAACATTTTCTAATGCAAGCAGTAAAACAATAGAAAAATATGTATATGCCCAAGACTGGAATTATAATATAAAATGGCAAGATACCCCAGCCAAATTTGAAAATGATATATATACAAATACTAATTTAGATAAATTATTAAAAACATGTAAAAGTGATTATATATTAGCGAATTTAAAATCAACTTACCCATATTTAGCTTGGGATAACTTTGAAAATGTACAAATATATGAATCAGAACTTGAAAATTCTGAAGATATAGCAATGTATTTAAAAAGTAAAAACATAATAATAGTTAATAAACCTGTTTTTATTAAAAATGATTATATTGCACAATATAATTGCATTTTACATGAATTAGCACATAGTTTAACATTATCTGATAATTCTATACTATCAGGAGGTTTTAATGAACCTGTTGCAGAATTTATGGCATATAAAGTTTGTGAAAATCAAAATCTATATTTTGATTTTTCTTATAAAGATGTTTCAAAACTATATATGCTTATATCTAATGCATATGGAGATGATAAACTTATATATGATTTTTATAATGGTTTACTAATAGAAAATCTAAATCAAATTACTGATAATAATGCTAACCAATTAGCTTCAATATTATATTTTTTGGAACACCCTACTAAACGTCAAGAACTTCCATTTTCATATGACTATCTAATTATGATGGCTCAAGATATTGCAATACATGCTAATATAAATAAACAAAAATCACTTAAAAACTTTTCTGAACATCTTATTATTAATAATGACTATTTTTCAAATTTAATATCCAGAAACTTATAAAGAGGCAATTATATGCCTCTTCTATTTTACTATTTTCTTTTCTAATATAACTATACTTTCATACATTAAAGCTGCAACAACCGCAAGAATAATAACACTGGTCATAACTAAATCTAGTTGGAATACTTGACCTCCATAAACTATCAAATATCCTAATCCCCCTTTAGAAACTAGAAATTCTCCTGAAATTACACCTACTAAAGAAAGCCCTATATTTACTTTTAATGTATTAAAAAATGTTGGTATATTTGATGGAATTACAATTTTAGTTAATACTTGAATTTTATTTGCATTAAATGTTTTTACCATTTTTATCTTTTCTTTATCTGTATGTAAAAATCCATTTAATATATCAAGTATTGTTACTATTAAAGAAATTGCAAACCTAATCTGCTGACAACATTTTTATCTTTTTTATTGGCTGTCTCTTCAAACATATCTGAGAACAGCCTTTTATCATTTTGTGATATCTTAGTATTTAAAATGTCTACTTCAACATTTTGACCACTTCCTTGCATATCTTCTATTAGTATCCTTAATATATCTTTTTTTGATTTTATATCTAAATAATTAAATGTTTTAAAACAATTATTTATAATATCCAAAATTAATTCTGCCATTTTGCTTTCTTCATCTCTGAAATTTTCTTCAGTTTCTTTATTTGTTTTTAATTTAATAAGTTCATCTTCTAATTCTTTATTTTCCTGTTTTAACCTTTTTAATTCTGAATTTATTAAATCTATTACTTCAATATCCATATATTTAAGTTTATCTATTAAGTTTTTCATAGCTTCATCATTTGTTTTTATTTTTTTATTTAATTCCTCTACTTTAGTATCCAATTCTATTCTATCTTTTTTTATTGTTAATTTTGAAAGTTCTTGATATACTTCTGATGTCGGAACAAATATTTTTTCTAATTTTTTCATCATTAACTCATCAAGAGCTTTTCCATTTATATTCTTACTATGACATCTCATACCTCTGCTTTTCTCTTTTAATTCACATATGTAGTAAAATCTTTCTCCCTGTGCAATTTTAGGTCTCATATATGAACCACATTCTGAGCATCTTAATATCCCAGAGAATAAAAAGTCGTGTTTACAATCAGCCCTATATCTTTTTTCCTTATTTTTTTCTAATAGTTCTTGAATCTTTACCCACACTATGCCTTCTTTAAAGGCTGGCTGATGAAATCCAACTGAAACAATCCAATCTTTAATATTTCTATCTTTCTTTCCATCTTTTTTTCCATATCCTATTAATCCGTATTTTCCATCAAAATTAGCTCTATCTCCATCTGCATAAATTGTTACACCATTTTTATTAAAATATTCTAATACATCTTTGTCATTTGGTGCATATACTGGATTAACTAATATTCTTCTTAATGTACTCACAGAAAAATCCAAATTATTTTTAGTAGCAATTTTATTTTTTACAAAATATGCTTCTAATTTTGTTAATGACTTTAATTCCAAAAATTTATAGCCTATCTCTTGTATCAGTTCCAATTCTTCATCTATGCTTATAAGTTTAGTTGCTTTTTTCTTCTTTTTTTCTAAGACACTATCTTCACTTTGTTCATATACATCTACAAGTTCTATTCTTTCGGATTTATATCCTGTTGGTGTTTTTCCTCCTAGCCATCTTCCTGTTTTAGCAAGTTCGATCATATTATCTCTAATTCTTTCTGCAATTACTTCTCTTTCTAATTGAGCAAAAACAGAAGCAATATACATCATTGCGCGTCCCATAGGTGTTTTGGTGTCGAATTGTTCTTTTATTGAAACAAAGTTAGTTCCTAAATTAGTTATATAATTCATCAAATTTGAAAAATGAGCTATATTCCTACTAATTCTGTCCAATCTATAACATATAAGTATATCAAATGGTTTTTTATTTTCCTCTGTTAAAAATTCTTTGAATTTAGGTCTGTCTATATTTCCTCCCGAGAATCCATCATCTTCATAAATTATACTTTCTACATCATACTCACTACTTGGATAATGTTGTGTAATATATTTCATTGCTATTTCTACTTGATTACCTACAGAATCACCCTTATCTGAATATTTAGATTTTCTAGAATATATTGCAATTTTTACTTTTTCCATAAAAAACTCCTTTTTTGTTGTGATTTTAACTCTGTTTCCCTCTTAGTTCAAGCTCTTTCAGGATTTTTTTCCTTAATTCTTCTTTTCTCCTATAACTAATATTTAATTTTTCTATGTTAAATTTTATAAACAAAGCATTGATAAAGGCTCCATAAGAGAAGTTTATATTAATATCCATTTTCCCCTCCTACTTAAATATATGATAATCTTAAATTTGTATTACCATTTAATTCTTCTTGGAATATCTTTTGAAACATTTATATTGTTTTTCAACTTGTATGATTTAGTTTTTCTATCATATCTATAAATTGATGTATTCCAGTTTCTAAATGCCCTATTACTAATATATTTCTTTCCACCTGAAAGCTCTTTTGATGCTTCTATATGTTGCTTTTTTAAAATAGCATATTCGTCTTGCATTTTTTTTCTTTTTTTTAAAATACTTTCTGTTTTCTTTCTATTATGCCTATTAATAGATTCTTGTTTTCTTTTTTCTTTTTCTTCTTCATACCTTGTATCTTTTGTTACTACTCTCGAAACTATATATTTAGATATGTTTAGTTCTTTCGCAATTTCTTTTTGCTTCATTTTTTTTATAAAATACAATTCAATAATAAATTCGTTTCTATTCATATTCCCTCTTTGCAACTTTTTGCCAACACTTATATGGCATAAAGAAACTAATAGAGTTAATTAAAAGCTCTATTTAATTTCTAAATCTTTCATTGCTTGTTCAAAATCTTGTTTGCTTAATGGTTTGACTTTTTTATATCTTTTCTTCTGTTCAATAAGTTCTATAATCTGTCCTGCAAATATACCAAGCAGAAAAGAGATCATAGAAAAAATAATGTACTTAATCATCTTATTTATTCTCCCTCTTTTCTTTCATAATAATATTAGCGAGTCGCTTTACTTCTTTGTTTCCAAATTTTTCATAGAACATTTTTATTTCAGATTTTATTGCTTTGGGTGTAATTTCTGTCCCACTATTTTGCAAAGTGAAAAAAGCCATTTGTGCATAAGCTGTTATAAGTTCTATATCAACTTTTTCCTTGTTTTCATCTTTCATGTTCATATAAGTTTCCTCCTTTTCTATTTATTTACTTATTAAGAACACGAAGAATTTTCACAATGGGGAATTTTTTAAAAATTTTTTATTTTTTTCTATTTTTGCTTAAAACTTTAAATATTAAAAATTTTATTTCTTGTTGTAAATCCTCATCAAAACTTCCACTTACCACAGAATTTTTATTTATTAAATTTTTGTAATCTTCAATTATTTTTAAAATTTCTTGATCTGACAAATCAAAATTATTAAACTTTCTACATTCCCCCATTTATTAGTTTTTCTGCAATTTTTCTATGAGCTTCATCTCTATATTTTCTTATAGTTTTTCTATCTAATCCCATTATAACAGCCGTTTCATTTATAGATTTTTGCTTTTTATATAAATAAAAAAGCACCTCTTTTTCTCGTAAAGATAGTGCTTTCACAATATTATATAAACTTGGATTTGAAAGAGTTTTTTCAAACTCTCTTGCTGATTTTACTTCTTCTTGGCATTTTTCCAAAACAGCATCTAATACAGATTCTTCCCCTGCAGAAACAATCTCATCAACAAACATAGATGTATTGTTAATGTAATTATAATTCTTTTCAAAATATTTGTTTTTAGCTGTCATAACAATTCTTTTTAAATATAATTTTTCCTCCTTTGATAATTCCTCTACTAAATAGTCTTTTCTTTCCATTTATCATTCTCCAATCTTTTTAGATTGGACAAATGTCTGAAAATCAAAGAAAGCTATTAACTTACCAAAAAATTATATCTTTCTATTTTATTTCTTATCCACTCATTTTCAAAACCCCCTATATTATAAAAGTCTGCAAAATTAAGCCAATATATTATTCACAATTTCTTTTGATTCCTAAAATTCATCTATTGTGCTCTTAATACACTTTCCTTAACTTTACAGACTTTTGTCCTAGCAGAATGATACTATGCTTTTTCTTAGTTGTCATAAAATCTACACAAATACACATAAATATACAAAAATAAACATTTTAGTTTATATTATAGTTATACAACCAATGGTTAATTATCTTTTAATATGGTAAAATTTGTATGAATATTCATTATTAGGAGGGTCTGGTTATGGTTAAAGTAGCCGTTACTAATGATAATGATATTCTATATAACAGCTTATCTAATGCTTTTTTGCAAAATGAACTAAATATCGAACTAATAAAAGTACCATATGAAAAATTAGAACAAATAATTTTTCATAACAAAGCAAAAGATCAACTAATAATATTGGACTCTGTTACATCAATTACATTTTGGACAAATGTATTGACTAACGCAATCAAGAAATTAGATGCTAAAAAGACGAATATCATTATTTTGGTAATCGATTCTAATAGCTTATCCAATATTAAATATGAAAAAAGCTTTTCCTTAATCAGGAATAATTCTACAAATCTCCAATTATTAGATACAATTAACATTATATCTAATTCATTAAAAGAATGTCTTGGAATCGAAAAACAAGTAGATGATATTTTGTGGAAGCTTGGTTTTACAAATTATTTTAAAGGTAGTAAATACATAAAAGATGCAATTTTGTTAGCTTATGATAATTCAAAATTATTACTTGATATGAATAGTCTTGTACAAAAAGTTGCTGAAAAAAATAGCATTGATAATGCTAATGCTGTTCGAACAAATATGGACAGGTCATTAGGAAATATGCTTGATTATATTGATTCTAAAATAATTTATGAAGTTTTTGAAGATTATGATGGTAGAACGATTAGCTTAAAATATTTTATTGACTTATGTATTAGACATTTGAAAAAAATTAAGATATGCTGTTAGAAAGAAATAGAACTACTCTCCGAAAAAGTAGCTCTTATTATAAATATTGTATAAATAAAATTTTCACATCCTATTATTTATACAAATATCTATTTTTATATTTTTCATTTTTCTTGATTGAAATGTTGCCAAATTTAATAGGAAACAAACAATAACTTGGAATAATGAATATAAAAAGAGAAGAAGATTCGTCAGTTCTTCTCATTGTAATTTATCTTTCTGATTAATGTGACACATTCTTTTCTAATTCATTTACTCTCTCTTCTAATTCCTGAATCTTAATATATATTTCTTGATTTTGTTGAGCTTGTTCTAGTACATTATTAAGATTTGATTTTGAAATTTGCTTTGTATATGAATATAATTGTATTACTATAATTATAAAAATTAATAATCCTATCACTATTGCAGATTTCAATATAATTTTTTTCTTTTTTTCATTACTTTCGTTCAATTTAAATAGATTTTCTTCTGCTATTTTATTATAATTTTTCATATCTATCATCTCCCCACTTAACAATTCATTTACACTTATTTTTAATTCCTTGCATAAATCTAGCATTATTGATGAATCAGGCATTGCTTTTCCATTTTCCCATTTTGAAATAGCTCTATCTGTTATATTTAATTTTTCAGCTAATTGCATTTGAGTTAAGTTACTATTTTTTCTACATTCAGCTATAAATTTTCCAATTTTAATCTGATTCATTTCATTTCCCTCCTTTAATTAATTATAAAATATTGTCATCTAAAAGTCTACAAACCATTGGTTGAGTGTGGGGATTTCTATATCAAATAATAGTTGAGTAATTATATTTTCCTAACAGAATGTTAGTTTGTAATTTATTGAATTGTATATTCTTCTATTTTAATAGCTATTGCTATCTAGTATCTTTTTTTGTAACAAAATCTCAAGTATTGTACAAGAAAAATTAGTAATCAACACTATAGTGAAATTTGTTTTATAACAATTTTCTATATCAGTAATATATTTTTTTACATCATAGTTTTCGGTACTATTTTTCTTCTTTTCATTGTTAGATAACCACTCAAATCTATTTCCTAATACAGAATTGAATTTAATTTCATTATTATATGATATAAAATAAAAAAATGTCGTAATACAGAAAAATATAATCTGTGTAATAATAATTGCTTTCATCACACTATTTATATCTTCACTTCTCAATCTATATTTTTTTAATATTAGCATTGAACTCAAAATTACAACCAGTGATCCTGCTAATACTATTGCAATAGAAAAAAACAAAATTTTATATGACAACTCATTTGCTATATTATAATAATTTAATATAGAATTTATTGAAAATTGTTCTTCTTGCATTGCTTTTGACCCAATATCTGTTATAATATAAATTCCAATACGATAAATGGTAAATGGAATTAGAGATAGTATAACATATTTTTCTATAAATTCTCCTAATATTTTTCTTTTTGGTGTCGCTACTTTACCATATATTTCTTCCTCTAAAATTTTTGACATAAGAAACTCCTTAATATGTATTTTATTTATAAATTCATATTACTATT
>MNRR01000005.1 GCA_001916055.1 Clostridium sp. 28_12 | reverse complement strand
ATTGTTTTGTTATTACTTTTTACTAATTTCTTGTGTGTTATTTTTAAATATTTTTGTCTGTTGCTCGGTACAGTTAATATCTTAACACCGTTGTCGAAATTTGTCAACACTTTTTTTGAATTTTCTTAAAATATTTTTAAAAATATTTTAAGAAGTGTTTTCTTTTCGCTTGGTGCTTATTCATATTAACATCTTTCTTCTCATAAGTCAATACTTTTTTAAAACTTTTTTTAAATTTCTACCAAAATTAAATCATCACTAATGCATTTTATTCTTTCCCATTGAATAACAATATCATTACTATTAGAAAACAAACTCATTATTTTATTTGTACTCCCCGGAACAATTATAGATGTTATTTTACCTGTATCTAAATCGGCACACACATCTTGAACAAATCCCAATCTTTTTCCATCACATATATTTATAACCTCTTTGTGCTTAAAATCCAATCCTTTATCTCCCATATATTCACACCTCTTCCTTATAATATATGAAGTTATAAATATAGTGTTACAAAAATCATATTATTTGTAATATCTTTTAATATTCTCTAATGCATTTTTTTCCAATCTAGAAACTTGCGCTTGCGAAATTCCAATTTCCTCAGCAACTTCTGTTTGCGTTCGCCCGTCAAAATATCTTTTAATAACAATCTTTTTTTCTTTATCATTTAGTTTTTTAAGAGCTTCTGCTATGGTCATATTATCAGCCCAACTTTCATCACTATTTTTTACATCTTTTACTTGATCCATTATATATATACTTTCTGAACCATCATTATATATTGGTTCTTGTAATGACACTGGGTCTTGAATTGCATCAAAACTAAATGCAATTTCTTCTTTTTGAACCCCTAATTCTTTTGCAATTTCTTCTATACTAGGCTCTCTCCCTTTTTCCTTATTAAATCTTTCTTTGAATTGAAGAGCTTTATATGCTAAATCTCTTACAGATCTACTTACTCTTATAGTATTATTGTCTCTTAAATATCTTCTTATTTCTCCTATGATCATTGGCACGGCATATGTGCTAAATTGGACATTTTGTGATAAGTCAAAATTGTCTATTGATTTTATCAAACCTATACACCCTATCTGAAATAAATCGTCTGCATTTTCTCCTCTACCATAAAATCTTTGTATTACACTTAAAACTAGTCTTAAATTTCCTTTTATAAATTCTGCTCTTGCACTTTCATCTCCTTGTTTTATTCTTATAAATAATTCATCTTTTTCTTTATTTGTTAGAACTGGTAGTTTTGATGTGTTTACTCCACAGATTTCTACCTTATTTATCAAATAAAAAACCTCCTTTAGAAATAACATTATTTACATTATTTCCAAAAAAGGTATTATTTATTCTTGTTTATTTTTTACTAATCTTCAATTATGACTCTTTTTGAAAATTCTTTCAACTTTTCTTCAACATCTTTTGCTGATGTCATTCTTAGAATTTCCTCTGCAAGTTCTTTACAATCAAACTTCTCTAATTCACTTATTCTTTTTCTGGCTTTCAAAATATTATTTGAATTCATTGAAAATTCATCTAATCCTAAACCTATTAATAAAGGAATATATAACTCATCTCCAGCCGCTTCTCCACACATTCCACAGAATATTCCTGCATCATGTGCGCCATCAATTGCCTGCTTTATTAGCTTTATTACAGCAGGATGGTATTTTGTATATAATTTTGCGATTTTTGCATTTCCTCTTTCTACCGCTATCGTATATTGTATCAAATCATTTGTTCCTATACTGAAGAAATCACATTCTTTTGCAAGTCCATAAGAAATTAAAGCAGCTGATGGTATCTCTATCATTATACCAACTTTAATATTTTTCTTATATTTAATTTCTTTTTTATCTAATTCTTTTTTACATTCTTCAAGAACTTTCTTTGCATCTCTCAATTCTTCTATTGAAGATATCATCGGAAACATTATTGATAAATTTCCATATGTGCTTGCTCTTAATATTGCCCTTAATTGTGTTTTAAATAAAGATACATTATCTAAGCAAAGTCTTATAGCCCTGTATCCTAAAAATGGATTATCTTCTTTTTCAAGTTGCAAATATTTTAATTCTTTGTCACCACCAACATCAAGTGTTCTTATTATAACAGGTCTATCTTCCATTTTTTCAGCAACTTCTTTATATGCTAAAAATTGTTCTTCTTCTGTTGGCATTTTTTCACTATCCATATACAAAAATTCACTTCTTAATAGTCCTACCCCTTCTGCTGAATTTTTTAGTATTATATCAACATCTGCCGGTGTTCCTATATTTGCAACCAATTCTACTACATATCCGTCACTGGTTTTTGTTACTTCATCTTTAAATTTTTCTAACTCTTCTTTTTCTTTTGTTAATCTTTCTTTAATTTTTTCTAGTTTTTCCTTTTCTTCTTCTGTAGGATTTAAATATATTTCTCCTGTTTCTCCATTCATTCCTACAAAATCACCATCTCTGAATATTTTAGTTGCATCCTCTACCTTAGTTATTGCTGGAATCGCTCGTGTCCTTGCCATAATTGATGTGTGTGAATTAGTTCCTCCCATTTCTGTAATTATTCCAGATACATTTCTAAAATCTAATTTTGCTGTATTAGATGTTGTTAACTCTGTCGCAACTATTATTGTATTAGGATTTAATTTGCTTATATTGACTATTTCTTCTTTAAATAATTTTGCAAGTATTCTATTTTTTATGTCTGCAATATCCCTTGATCTAGCAGCCATATATTCATCGCTCATATTTTCAAATATTTGTATTACATTATTGAATCCAATTTTAACAGCATATTCAGCATTACAATTTGTTTCTTGGATCATTTTATTTGTTTCTTCTATTAATGCAGAATCTTGCATTATCATTAAATATGCTGACATTATTTCCTTTTCAGTTCCTGTGGCTTCATTTACTATTTTTTGTGTTTCATCTGTTACTTCTTCAAGTGCTTTTTTTACTTTATCTATTTCACCCTTTGAATCTTGTACTATCTTTTTTTCTATTTGTTTTTCTTGATTTTTTAATATTATTGTATTTCCAAAGCCGATTCCTATGGATACACCTTTTCCTCTTATCATCTGTTTCCTCCTATATCCTATATAGAAAATTATTCTCCAAATTTATTTTCGAAAGCTTTTAAGATTTCTGTCATAGCTTCCTTTTCATCTTCTCCGTTGCATTCAATTTCTATTTCAGTCTTTGCTTTTATCCCTAAAGACATTATTCCTAAAATTGATTTTGCATTTGCTTTTTTTTCATTTACACTTAAATTTATATCACATTTAAATCTACCAGCTAGCTTTGCTAATTCGCTAGCTGGTCTTGCATGTAACCCCGTTTCATTCTGTAATATTACTTTTTCTTTTCTCATTTTGCATTTCCTTTCTTTTTTTCGTATTCTGGCAAATCATTTTTTAATACTGACATAATAGCCATCGCTACTAATGATCCTGCTAGTATTGCTAATAAGTATAAAAGCGGATGTCCAACTGTGGCTATTACGAAAATTCCTCCGTGTGGTGCCCTTAGTGTACAATTAAATAACATTGATAATGCTCCTGTTACTGCTGAACCTGCTACAAATGCTGGTATAGTTTTTAGTGGGTCTGCTGATGCAAATGGAATTGCTCCTTCTGATATAAATGATAATCCCATTATATAATTTACATATGCTGCTTGTTTATCCTTTTTATTTATTTTTCTAGGGAAAAATGTTGCAAGTAATGCTATTGCTAATGGTGGTACCATTCCACCTGCCATTACAGCAGCCATTATTTCATACTGACCAGATGCTAACATTCCTGTTCCAAATGTGTATGCAGCTTTATTTACCGGTCCACCTAAATCAATTGCCATCATTCCTCCAAGTATTGCACCTAGCAAGATTTTGTTTGCTGTATTCATTGATGATAGATAATTATTTATTCCTGTGTTTATTGCTCCTACATATGGATTGATTAATAGCATAAATGCTCCCATTATCATTATTCCAAACACTGGATATAACAAAATTGTTTTTATTCCTTCTATGCTTTCTGGTAAGTAACTACATATTTTCTTTAAGCCTAATACTATATAACCACCTACAAAACCTGCTATTAAAGCCCCTAAAAATCCTGAACTTACAAGTGTTACTGTATTGTCTGTTAATGATGCGAAGGTTGTCCCTTGCACTGCCAATATACCACCAACAAAGCCTACTGCTAGTCCTGGTCTATCAGCTATACTCATTGCTATATATCCAGCTAAAATATATAGCATTACATTAAATGCCGCTCCTCCGACTGTTTTAAAGAATGCTGCAAGTGGTGTGTTCATACCGAAATTTGATGGATTTATATTATAATCATCAAACAAAAATGCTAATGCTATTAAAATTCCTCCACCAACAACAAATGGCAACATGTGTGTTACACCATTCATTAAGTGTTTATATATTTGCGTTCCTATTCCTTCTTGTTCTCCACCATTATAATCCTGTTTTTCTTTTCCTGACGAATGATACGTTTTTGCTTCTGGAGATAGTACATGCTCTATTAATTCTTTTGGCTTGTTAATTCCATCAGCTACTTTTGCTTTTACAATTTTTTTACCGTCAAATCTTGACAAATCAATTTTTGTATCTGCTGCAATTATTACTGCTTTTGCATTTTTTATTTCCTCTTTAGTAAATTTATTTTTAACTCCTGATGCCCCATGCGTTTCTACTTTTACTTTGTGTCCTAATTGATTTCCCATTTTTTCTAATGATTCTGCAGCCATATAGGTATGTGCTATTCCTGTTGGACATGCAGTTATGGCTAATATTTCATAACCATTATTCTCTCTTTTGGTTTCATTTAATTTCATTCTTTCTGCTCTATCTATGCATAACATAAATTCTGCTGAGGTTTCTGCATTTAATAATTCGTTTTTAAATTCAGGATCCATTAATAATGTTGATAATCTACTTAAAACATCTAAATGCACATTATCTTTAGTATCTGGTGCAGCAATTAAGAATATTAATTTAGCTGGTTGTCCATCTAAAGAATCAAAATTAACTCCATCGGGAATTACCATTGCTGCAAGTCCTGGTTTTGAAACTGCATCTGTTTTTCCATGAGGAATAGCAATCCCTTCTCCTATTCCTGTTGAACCTTCTTTCTCTCTTTCTAAAACCACTCTTTTGTATTTCTCTTTGTCAATAATATTTCCATTATTGGTCATTAAGTCTACCATTTTACTGATAACTTCTTCTTTGCTATTAGCACTACCATTTATTTTTATGGCACTTGTGCTTAGTAAATCTGTAATTTTCATATTTTCCTTCCTTTCTTTCGTATGTTCTTTTAGAACTAATTTATTTCTTTTAATAGGTTGACTACCTCTTCTTTTGTAGCTAAACCCATTGAAAATGCGCTTGCACTACCAGTAGCCACTCCCATTTTAAAAGCATATTCATACTCTCCACTTTTTTCATATCCAGCTATAAAACCTGCTACCATGGAGTCACCTGCTCCAACCGTATTTAATACCT
The DNA here is from genome assembly GCA_001916055.1 of Clostridium sp. 28_12. Classification (GTDB taxonomy): domain Bacteria; phylum Bacillota; class Clostridia; order TANB77; family CAG-508; genus CAG-269. The sequence continues at coordinate 17,249 of MNRR01000005.1, read as the reverse complement.
TCCCCTTTGGAGCATTTATAAAATATTCCTTATTTTCATTTGTTACTAATATTGCACCGTCTCCACCTAATGAAATTAATACATTTTGTGCTCCCATTTTTTGAAGTTTTTTTGCGTGTTCTATAATTTCTTCTTTTGACTCTATTTTCTCATTAAATGTTTCTTCTAATTCTTCCTTATTAGGTTTTATTAGAAATGGTTTAAATTTTAGCACATTCATTAATAATTCTTTTGTCGCATCAACTATGAATAGTACATTTTTTTCATTTAATTTTTTACATATTATTTCATATATATTATTATTTATACATTTCGGTATGTTTCCCGCTAATATTACTTTATCTTCACTTTTTATTTTATCAATTTTTTCTATCAATTCTTTTATGTTTTCTTCTGTTATTTCTGGCCCATTTCCATTTAGTGCAGTCTCTTCCTTTGAACTTATTTTTACATTTATTCTTGTTATACCTTTTTTTACATTTATAAAATCAGTTTTTATTCCTTTTTCTTCAATATTCTTTTTTAATTCTTCTCCTGTAAATCCTGCAATAAAACCAAGTGCCGTACTTTCTATTCCTAAATTACTCAGAACTGTTGAGACGTTTAAGCCTTTTCCCCCTGAAAGTATTTCTTCTGTTTTTGTTCTATTTATCTTTCCAACTTCAAAGTTGTCTACTTGTGATATGTAGTCTAATGCCGGATTAAATGTTATTGTATATATCATTCAATTCACCTCATTTTGATACAATATTATCATACTTATTTTTAATTTACAATAGAATTTTTTATATTTGCTCAAAAAAAAGAACTATAATTTTACATTTTAATTATAGTTCTTTTTTTATTCGATTTTTTACGCATTTTGTGATGAATTATTTCCATCAAATGGAATAAATTTATTTACAATACTCTCTGTACTAACTCCCATATCAGCATCTGTTTTAAACATTGCAAAAGATGTATTTATTTTATTATCAACCAATTCTTCCACTTCATCTTGTGTTGAATGTTCTGCTAAAACAAGTTCACTTACTAATATTTGTTTCGCGTTATGTAACATTTTCTTTTCACCAGTTGATAAGCCTTTTTCTTTTTGCTTGAAACTCAAGTTCCTTACCACATCTGCAATCTCATATATATTTCCACTTTTCATTTTGTCCATATTGTCTCTATAACGTTTATTCCAGTTTTTCTCCATTTCTGTCTCATCCTGTTCCAATATATTTATTACTTTTTCAGCCTCTGCTTTATCAATTATATTTCTTATGCCATGTTCTTCAGCAGTTAATATTGGTACCATAACTTTTACTTCTCCTGGCATTTTTAATATATAATATGATTGCTTTTCTCCCAATATTTCTTTTTCTTCTATTGCGTCTATTACCCCAGCTCCATGCATAGGATATACTACTTTGTCTCCTACATTGTACATGCAAGTCACTCCTTCCAAGTCTTTATGTTTTGATTCTCTATCATTTTTTATTTTTTTCAACCATTTTTATTGTACCACAAAAAATGGCAAAAGTCAAAGATTTTGCCATTTTTTATTTTTATTTTTTTGTTTTTTTATTTGTTTGTTGAACCAAATCCTCCTGTTCTAATCCCTTCAGCATTGTCATTATCTACCTTAAAATATTTTGAAAATATTACTTGTCCTATTACATCACCTTTTTTTACTTGAACATCATGTTCGAAAAAATTATAATATGCAAACATAAAATGTCCGTCATTGCTTTCATTCCCATAATAATCACTGTCTATTATTCCTATACTATTTGCTAGAATTAATCCTTTTTTTCCTGGATTGGAACTTCTATTTACTAGCATATAATATTCATCTTCTGGGCAATATGCTTTTAATCCTGTTTTTACTAGTGTTGGCTTTACTCCTGGTTTAAATGCAGGTATTGTAACATCCTCTGCTGCTTCTACATCATATCCTGCTGAACATTTTGTTTTTCTTATCGGCAAATGTATATCTTGATTTTCAAATCCTTTTGCTATTTCAAATCCTCTTATTCTTTCCATGTTTTCATCTTCCTTTCTTGTTGCTATTTTTTCATATTATTTTTATATTGTCAAGTTCTCATATCAAATCATTTTCGCATGATTTGGTTTTTTAACGAAAATGTAAAAGAGCAACTTTTGAAAGTTACTCTTTTTATAAATCTTATTTTATTTAGATCCATTTACTGTACACATTGCAGAACTACTTGCTGACAATGATTGTTCTCCTGCGTTTGAATAATTTAATATTGAACCCTTTAAGTCTTGTGCAGCGCTATCTTCACTTGTTACAGTACAAGAAAATATATCACCCGTTTTTAAAGTGTATGTATCATTTGATGAATTTACTTTTTCATTTCCTACAGCTATACCAATTTGTGGTAAAATTTGTGTATCTTTATATACTACATAAACGTTTTCACCTATTTTAGTATAATTAGCTTGTGCTGTTTTCTTCCCAGGGTTTTCATCTAAGACCTGAGCTTCTAATTCAATATTACAATTTTTTCCTGTTTTAGCATTTAATTGATTTTGGAAATTTTGATATTGTGCTTTGGTTAATATACCTGTATTGGCTACATCGGCCACAAAACTTTCTACCATTTTCTGTGCTTCTTGTTGTGATACATTATCTACTCTTGATTGTAATGTAACTATCATTCCTGCTGTAAGAACTACTACTACTATCAATACTATTACGACAGATGTTGTTGAACCACTTGACATAATTATCACTCCTTTCATTTTCATATATTGTTTTCTATTAGTCTTTTGCTAATGTTAGTACACCAATTTGTTCTCTTTTAATTCCTTTTTGAATCAATGCATTTGCGCATTCGTTTAGTGTGCTACCTGTTGTATAAATGTCATCTATTAATAAGATTTTTTTGTTTCTAAGTTTTGTATGATTTTTAGCACTATAAACTCCATTTGCATTTTCTGCTCTTTGCACTTTATTTAACGAACTCTGAGGTACTGTATTTTTAATTTTTACTAATACATTTTTTACAATTGGAATACCTAAAGTCTTCGAAATTGCTCTTGCTATTAGTTCACTTTGATTATAGCCTCTTTCATTTCTTCGTTTTCTGCTTACTGGTACTACAATTATTATATCATATATTTTTAATTTTTCAAAACTTTTTTTCATTTTTTTCAAAAAATATGCAATTGTTTGCGAAATATATGGTCTTTCATTAAATTTTAATGATATTATTTGACTTCTTATTAAATCTTTATACCAAAAAAAGTAATAATGCTCTATAAAATTTTTATTAAAATCATCTTGATAATTATCTTTTTTGAAGCAATATTCTTTTTCTAGCTTTTTGCTACATTTGCTACACAATGCATTTGAATTAAGTTTTCCACATATACTGCATGTTTGTGGATATATGATGTTTATTATTTTTTTTAGAATCTTTTTCACTTCCTTTATATCTGTATATGTTATATTCTACATTTTTTGACTTTTTCCTCTTATTCTAAAATTTTTTAAAGTTTTTTTTATTTTTTTGACTTTTCTATTGACAAACTAATATAAAGATATTATAATAATTATTGTCGTAAGACATTGCCAGATTATAACACATGCAGATGTGGCGGAACTGGCAGACGCACAGGACTTAAAATCCTGCGGTTGAATAAACCGTGCCGGTTCGATTCCGGCCATCTGCACCAATGACGTATCTGTTCGAACTAATAAAACAGATAGATACAAAAATCAATCAGACAATAAATCTGGTTGATTTTTTTGTTATCTAAAACAATCATCCAAACGAAAAGATGGTGTATAAATTGAAAATAATTAAACAAGAATTACAATTAGAAGAATGTCTAAAACAGAGACTTGAATTTATATGTGAATTTGCTAAAGTTCCCCCTACTTTTATAAATGTTAGCATTAGGAAATTAGGAAAAACTAATCTTACATATATTGAGCCACATAAAGTGATTATTAAAAGTATTACTTTTTTAGTTTTCAATTATTCAAATAATGTGTATATTTCAAACTTATCTAAAAAGATAAAATTATCAGAGTTAGAAGAATATTTGAAAAAAATATAAATTTGTAACTGAGACGATTTTACATAATTTGATTTTTGAAATTTTTTATGCTATAATTAAAATAAATTAAAATTTAGGAGGAATACTTTATGAAAATTAAACAACACGGAATCATTCCTGAATGGAAGCTTGATGTTACCTGTAAAAACTGCAATGCAATAATTACTCTCGAGGGAGCAAAAGACATGTATGCAAAATCACACCCTACTGGAAAAATGGATGGGATCTACGTTGACTATGGTCCAAGAACATTCCATTGTACTTGCCCAGAGTGCGGAAAGGAAATCAAAGTAGCTTCTAAAAGCATAAGAGAAGATATAAAGTCAAAAGTGAAAACTAAGAACTGATTGTCTTATGTTGTAGTATAAATATCCCTTATCATTATAGTTAATGGTAAGGGATATTTCATTTTTTGACTTTTATCAAAGAGTACTTGGTCTGATGTAAATATCATTTGACACATTATTATACTATTACTTCTAAGATGACCTTGCACATTATTTTCTTTTAAATATTTATCAAATTCTTTGGTGTATGTTAGTTCGTTTTCCTTAATGTAATAATTTAAGTGTGTTTTTGTAGTATCAATATCTTTATTAGTATGATTTTTTGCTTTTCTATCATTATGAGTTCCTTTTCCATTACTTCTGCTCGTGTTTATTTTTCATTTCTTACAATAGCATAACTCATATCTCCTTGCACCTATTGCTTTGCTTGAGATATTATTTCAATGTCTAACACACTAGACAAACAAAGTTTGTCTGTGTGGCAGGGGTAAGCACCCCCCACACCCAAAAACCTAAAATTGCTTAATTGTATTTTAGGTTTTTCATAAAATTTGCTTATCGCAATTTTTATGAATGTGAACAAAAAAATAATTTTTTTACTCACAACAAAAAAGCACTTATGTTTTTTTGTATTCACTTTAGCACTTCAAAGCAGAAACTAGAGTGAGTGAGCTAAAGTGAAAATGTGTAATAATCCCATTTATAAAAAATAGAATTATTACACCTATATAAGTAAAAACCGTCAGTCGTTCGCCTCGTTTCATAGGTAGTCTAGTAAGTAGCTTTGCTACTATAATTGCTGATACTATTAAAGTATCTTTGTTCATACTTGTCCAAACTTTTTACAAATATAAATTGCCACCGAATACTCTTTTATTATTGTGAGTCTGTGTTCTAAAATCTCACTCACGCACTTTGTATAATTAGACTACTTATACAAATACGAATGAACTTTATAGCATCGGCTCATCACACCAAACACTTTTTAAGAGGTGTTGCATTTCTCCTTTGGAGAACAAAAAAAGACTACTCATAGCTAAAATGCTACAAGCAATCTAATTTGTTATTTAATCCTATTTAATTAAGCTTCAAAATTAGTTTTAAGGTGTTTTTATTTTAAAGTAGAGTAAATTCTACGTTAAGTCAAAAGTAAGCTAAAATTCTTCCTAACTTTTTCCTAACACATTCCTAACATTTTATTCAATTTTTAGTAATTATTCATAACTATTTATAATACTAACTTTTAATTAAAAAGCATTGAAAGCAATTGAATTAAAAGCTGTTTACTGATGCTAAGTAATAATAAATGTTAAATATGCCATTATTCTACACCAACTGCGTCTTCCTGGGTGGCACTTATGCCAATTCTACCTGGAGAGCCGATCTCATCAGCAAACTAAAAAGGCATCGGCAAAATTAAGCGAGAACTCTTACTGCCTTATACCTCCACCGAATATTCAAGTATTCGATGTTTTCTTTTTGGCTATAATTATAAATTTATTTTTTCTAAACTTATTTTTCCAAGCTTTCCTGTTCTAAAATCATCTAAAATAATTCTTGAAGTTTTTTCATCATCAACATTTCCGCCAGAAATTATAGCTCCTCTTTTTCTTCCTATAAGTTGCATCACTTCATATATGTTTTGATTTTCAGCCTGTTCTTGTTGTAATATTTCATTAACCTCATTTTCATCTAATGAATATCTCTCTAATAAATTACTTTTGTATTCTTTTAATAAAAATTTAGTTAATTGATATGCTATTTCCGTTATTTCTAATATATCATCTTTTATTGTTCCTGTAAAAGCTAAATTAAGAGCAACTTCTTCACTTTCAAATTTAGGCCATAATACACCTGGTGTATCCATAAGTTCTATATTTTCATTAATTCTAATCCATTGCTTTTGTTTAGTTACTCCTGGCCTATTTGCAACTCCAGCACTATTTTTTTTCGCAATTCTATTTATAAATGATGATTTTCCCACATTAGGAATGCCAACAACCATCACTCTAATTTTTCTTCCTATTCTTCCCTTCTCTTTATATTCATCTATTTCGTTCTGCATCGCTTTTTGAATCTGTCTTATTACTTCATCTACACCTTTTCCTGTGTTAGAATTTGCTAATACTACTCTACTACCTTTTTTAGTAAAATAATTTATCCATTTTTTGTTATCTTTTTCATCTGATAAATCACTTTTGTTTAATATTATTATTTTTTTCTTATTTTTAATTATTTCTTGTATTTCTGGATTTTGGCTTGATATTGGTATTCTTGCATCTAGTATTTCTACAATAACATCTACTAATTTTAAGTCTTCTGTTATTTGTCTTCTTGTTTTTGCCATATGCCCAGGAAACCAGTTTATATTTGTTTTGTTTTCGTTCATTTTAATTACTTCCTTTAAAATTTTAAATCAGCCTAATTTTATCATATTTCCATATTTATGTCAATTTAAATAAGCTACAAAAATGGGAATATTTTTAATCAATATTCCCATTTAAAAATTTGTCTCATATTAAATTTTAATAGAATTTATATTCATTTTTATCTTCTCTTTTGTCTTTAGCTTTTAATTCTTCATCATATTTTTCATTTTTAAAGTACCAATCTGTTTTTCCATCTGATGGATTTACTTTTCTTCCTTTATCGGCTAACATATCAATTACCGAAAATAATGCTAAAACAATTGCAACAACATCTGATATTAAATTCATACTCAAATCACTTGTTAATACTGCTTGTCCTTGTAATATTGGAAGTATATTTGCAATTAGATGTTCTCCAAAATAAGCAGAATACATTACCAAATAAAGCAATGATCCTATCATTTTTCTTTTTACTACTAATACTATACAAGGTATTGTTAAAAAAGCAATAATTACCTCATATGTAAAATTATATGATACTATCCCTAACATATCTATGGAATATTGTGTGCATAATCCAACTACTGCTCTAAATAACCAGAACATAACCATAAATATTGCAATCATCCATGTTGAAAAATTATTCATCTCTTTTCCTCCGTTTCTTAAGATTTTTTCAACAAAAATGGGGGATGTAGAAAATTATTCCACCCCCAAAAAACATTTTAGTCTTCATCTACAAAATTAAATTCGTCTTTATATTTTTCTTTATTAATATTTCTTCATCTTCAACACCAACATATGATTCTTCTTCTGAATCTTCGTCTGTGTCTTCTAATTTTAATATTACTACTTCTCCCTCTTCTTCTTCTCCTTCTTCTGTTACTGGTAATAATACAACATATTCTTCATCATCTAATTCAACTAAATCTAAGAATTCGAATTGTACCTCATTTCCCTCTTCATCGTTTAAAACGACTATATTATCATCTAATTCTTCGTTTTCCATTATTTACTCCTTTCAAATTTAATTTATCCTAAATATAATACACTAATTTTTTTATTTTGACAACTATTTTTTTATTTTATTTAAATAAGTTTCTAAAATATATACTGCAGATATAGTATCTACTATTTTTCTTTTTTTATTCTTTCCAACGTCTAAGAAATTCATAGTTTTATGTGCTGCAACTGTCGTAAGTCTTTCGTCTATTGTTTCTATTTTTAATTTATTGTATTTACATTTTAATTTATGTATAAATTTCTCTGTTATTTCAGTTCTTTCTGATGACGTACCATTCATGTTTATTGGTTTTCCTATTACAATTGTATCAACTTCATACTGTTCAAGTATTTCATCTAATCTTTTTAATAACATTTTATCTGAACCATTATTATGAATAGTCTCTAATCCTTGTGCTGTTATATTTAATGCATCTGTTATAGCTATTCCAGTTCTTGCATCACCATAATCTATTCCTAATATTCGCATATTTACTCCTATTCCTCTAGTCCTATATAATTTCTTACCATTTTATCTAATAGTTCATCTCTTTCTATCTGTCTTATTTTGTTTCTCGCATTTTTGTAGCTTGTTATATATGTTGGGTCACCTGATAAGATATATCCAACTATTTGATTTATTGGATTATATCCTTTTTCAACAAGTGCCTCATATACTTCTTTTAATATTTCTTGTGTTCTTGCATTTTTTTCTTTTTCAAAATTGAAACTCATTGTTTTATCAAAATCCATAATTACTTTACCTCCTTCTGATTAACTAAATAAATGTAATGTCATTTTCACTTTTGTCACAATTATCTACATATTGCTCTAATTTTTTCAATACTTCTTCCATTCCTGTGCCTTTATAATATGTTGTTAATACAAAATTAAGTTTAGCTTTTACTACTTGTGGTTCTTGCTCTTTTTTATTTTTTTTCTTATTTTTTCTATCTACGGCTTCCATTTCAACTTCTTCTACTTCATTATCTACTGGTAATGATATTTCTAATTCTTCTGTCCCATTTTTCATGTCTGTAATAAATGTTGTTACAGAATCAATGTCTACACCTGAAAATACTATTACAAATTTGGGTCCCATATATCTAATATATATATAATCATTTGATATACTCTTTCTTATAAAATCACTAGTTTCTATTATTACTTGATTTCCCAATTTTCTTGAATATTTATCATTTATTTCTTCTATATTTGTTATTCTATACATACAAACAGTTGATGTTGTATATTTGTCTATAACTTTTTTTCCTTCCCCATATAAATATTCTTCTGAATATAATCCAGTAAATAAATCTTTTCTTACGATTGATTCTAGTGTTTTTTGATGCACAACTGTTCTTAATACAGATACTATATTTTCTTTTACTACTTCAAATATTGTAGTATCTATATTATCAAAATCATGTGGAACTCCACTTTCTATTATCCAATATCCTATATATACATTTTCAATATATATTGGGAAAAATATAGCTGATTTTGCTCTTCCAAATTCCATTTCTTGATATGGTAATCTTTCATTATCATTATTTACAGTAACATATTTAGGTGTTGCTGTTGCTATACTATCTTTAAATATTGGAACATCTTGAAGTTTACTTAATGTTTTCCAATGTTTTGGATCAACATTTGATGCTTTCACTTCGTATTCAGCTCCATTAAATACTACAATTGTTGAATATTTTATTTCATATTTCTCAATCAATATATTATTTATTTTTTGGATTTTTTCATCAACAGAGGAACATTCTCCTATTGTACTTAAAAAGTCCTGTAGTACTTTTAAATTATTAGCTTGTCTACTTAAATTATTAAATTGTTGTATTTTTGTGTGTATCGTTATATTATAAATTAGTAATACAATTATAATTGCAACTAATATTCCAACTATAAAAATCAACTTTTATCCCCCTCCGTTACTAATAATTTCTTTTCATTTGGTCTAACGTGTTATTCATTTTGGTTGAAAATCCATTATTGTTGATACTATTATTTCTGATTGATGGTGGTGTATATTTTTCTTTTTTAGTATTTCCTATTCCATATACCATACCAGCTAAATTTTTTAAACTTTGTAAAAAGTCCTTTGTATAGCCTTTTAATGATATATCACATGTTACTAACCCATCTAAATATCTTAAATATGATTTCAAATCAAATGGTATTGTTATATGTTTTACATTTCTTCTATCAAATAGTTCTTTTCTAACTGTCATAGCAGCATCATTATATATTGAAATTCCTCCTATAAGTATTTCTTCTCTTATTTCTTTCGTTCTAATAAATTTATTTAATACAACTCTTGCTTTTGATTCTTCAAACATTCCTTTATCACTTAATTGTCTTAAAAATGCTGTAAGTGGTTGGATTGTTAATATATCCATTGATTGTACCAAATATATTTCTTGTGCATATTTGAAATATCTCATAGGTGTAGTAAAATCACAATCCATTAAAACAACTGTATGCATTTGTAATAAAGTTTCTAATATTGGTTCTACTGCTTTTAAATTTTCATCATCTTCAAATGGTGATGTATATACAGTTAAATTTTTGCTTTCTTGAATACCATTTGCTCTACCAGCTTTTAAGTTGTTCATTATATAATTTGACTGTTCTCTTAAATCATCTTCATTTTTTGTATAAATATAATATGCATTCCTATTATGTGTCAAATCTAATATTGCTGTATTTATTCCATTTGCAACTAATATTTCTGCTACATTATTAACTAAAAATGATGTACCATTTTTACTAGTTCCCAAAAATGCAACTAATTTTTGATTTGGCTTAATGATGCTATTTATATCTAGTTCAGGATATTGCTCTTCTTCTTTTTCATTAAGTTCTATTGGCATATTACTATTATTTTCTTGCTCATTTGAATTTCTTAAATTGTTCAATACATTTGTATATTGCTCTTCCATCTTTGTATTGTCCTCAAATCCTGGAAGCGTTGCTTCTTCTTCCTCTTCCTCGTTTTCTTCCTCACTATTTTTAAATCCAGGCAATACTGTTTCTTCTTCATCTTCTTCAAAAGCCGGCATTTCTACTTTTTCTTCAGTAGTATCTTCAAATCCTGGCAATATTGTTTCTTCTTCCTCATTTTCAAATCCTGGTAATATTGCTTCCTCTTCTTGTTCTGGTTTTTGCATTTCTTGAATTATATTATTTTCTTCTGCATTTTTCCTTGGTCTTCCTCTTTTTCTTTTAGGTTGGTCAACATTTGGTTCTACTACAGCATTTTTTCTTGGTCTTCCTCTCCCACGTTTTACTGGTTGTGGAACTTCCTCTGGTATTGATATATTTTCATTTTCTCCTATATAATTTTCTGATTCTCCTTGTATGTTATCTTGTTTCATTACTTTTTTTGTAGCCATTACTTCGATTGGTTCAACATTATGGTGTTGTCTCACAAGAATTTTTCTCTTATTTTCCCCTATTGCAGATGGTATAACAACAGGTTCACTTGGTTTCTTAATTCTACTATTTTTTAATAGTATTTCACTTGTTCCAAGTTTTTCTTCTCTTTTCTCAACCCTTACTTGATTAGAAATTTTATTCGTATATGAATTTATTTGTTGATATTTTGGTGATTTCACTTCAAGAACTGCTCGTACATTTGATGGTAAGCATTTACTTATTACTTTTAATTGTGCATCATTATATTGACTTGCAATGCTATCAAAACTCTCTACATATTTTGCCTCGTCATTTCCTATTCTTTTATAATGTGCTAATATGTTTTGAATTTCTAATTCACTTACATCATTTTCATCATCTTTTTCATATGTTACATCTTCTGTATCTATCTTATAATAAATTTTTGCATCCTTTTTTGAACGTGGTCTTTTTATTAATTTACATACTTCACTTGCACTTCTATCATTTCCTAATAAAGCATCATATATCCCTATTCCAAATAGTTTTACTAATATTTGTTCAGATTTATTTCTTCTTTCTGTACATATTAATATTATTGGAATGTTTTCTCCTTTTGAATTTGATGCTTCATCACTAATACTGTCTAATCTATCAAATAAAAACTTATCCATTTGTTCATAATCAGTATTTACATACTGTTCCAAGTCTTCGCTTATTACTATTCTATCATATGTTTTATCTCTTTGTAATTCTTTTAATATTGCATTAAAGTAATAAACATTTTTATATGATATTATTTGTTTATATTCTGTTTGATATTTTTTAATTATTGCTTGTGATGTACTTTCATTACTTACTGCAAATAAAACTTTCATTTGTTACCCCCTTCCAAATTTTACTACTATTGCAAATGCAAGAGGTAAAATCTGGCATATTACTAATATAGTTACGAATGATATCATCATTACTAAACCTTTTTCCTGCGTGTCTAGTTTTCTTATTCCTATCACATATTGATATATTGCACTTACTGCAATTCCAAGAAAACATAATGGTATACTGTATATTCTTATTATGTTCAAAACATATGCTGTTAATCCATATGCATCTGAACCATATTTTTGTTTATATTCTTCTAATGTTTTTGCCGAATTTTCTTTAATTTTTATTAATTGACTTTCGTTTTGTTGGTCAATTATATTTTCTGCTGCATATACTTGGTTACATCCAAATATTACTATCATCATTAGTAATACAACAATTGCAACTATTCTCTTCATACCGCATTTCCTTTCCTTTCACTTGGTTCATATATTTTCTACCCCTATATCATACACTAGAATAAAAAAAATAGCAAGGAAATTCTTGCTATTTTTTTAATTTTTTGACTTTATTTTTTCTTTAACCTTATTTATTATTTATTATGCAAAAAAACATAAGCTTATATAGCTTATAGGTAAAATTTGGTGCCTCGAACGGGAATCGAACCAGTGACACAGGGATTTTCAGTCCCTTGCTCTACCAACTGAGCTATCGAGGCATTTTGTATACGTTTACAAATTAACAAAAAAATGGCGACCTGGAACGGGCTCGAACCGTCGACCTCTAGCGTGACAGGCTAGCGTTCTACCGTAAAACATGGTGGTCGCTATAGGGCTCGAACCTATGACCCTCTGCTTGTAAGGCAGATGCTCTCCCAGCTGAGCTAAGCGACCATGTCTTTCGACAAGACTAAGTATACTATTTTTTTTTACTATTGTCAATACCTTTTTTTAAATTTTTTCAAAAATTTTAAAATTTTTTTCTTTTTTTATTATTTAGTTGATTGTTGTGCTTGTTTTTCCAGCTCCTACAACATTTTCTTGTAAAGATCTCCATGTATTACATCCAACAATTCCATCTGATGCTAATCCTCTTGATGCTTGGTATCTTTTTACTGCATCTACTGTTTGAGCTCCATATACTCCATCAAGTCCGCCTGTTCTATATCCTAGTGTATTTAAATCATCTTGTGCTATGCACACATAATTTCCTCTACTCCCTTGTCTGATTAGTGGATATCCTCCAGAACTACAAGCTGGAGTTCCAAACCTTTTATCAAAATGTACCCAAGTTGGTGACAAAGATACTGGTTCTACATAAGACCATATACCAGAATTCTGTGCACTTCTTCTTAAAACACTTCTTTGTGCATTCGTCCACCCTTGAGCTACATCAAATGCAGTTCCTGCATAATGTTGACTCTGGCTTCCATGTCCACCTTCATATGACCTTTTGAATGCAAAACCAACTGGTATTGGACCACCATATAAATATCTTTGGCTATTCCAAGCTTGCATAGTACGTAAATCTGTCCAAAGTATATTACTTTTACTTGAACCTCTAAATTCTTTCACTTTTAATGTTCCATATGTGTTATATGGCATTGCTTCATTCTCGCCTCTAAAAAATGTTTCCATTCTATTAGTGTTTTGATTATATATCAATATTTTTGCCATAAAAAAATCCCCTTTCATAATACCTTTCTACATATTATGAAAGAAGATCTGTACAAGTTATTAATGTAACTTCTCTTTTGCCATTAGTATATTGCGTTGTATCAGACCTGTCATTTGGGCTTACAGTATGTAAATCATATACTTCATATTCTACTGTTCTTTGACTTAAATCTTGTATTTCTACTATATCTCCAACATTAAGTGAAGGAACATCACTAAAGAATACACCTTTTCTTCTATAATTGTGTCCTATAACACAAAAATTTCCTACCTCATTTGGATTTGCACCCCAGAATTTATAAGGCGCTACTTTCATCAATTCTACATTTGTCGTTTGTGCTAAAATCGGATAACTTATATTTATTTTAGGAATTTTTACAATACCTATTGTGTCATATTCTTTACCATTAGGAGCAACATATTTGGATGTTGCAGTTGCCATTTTTAGCTGAGAACTTTGATTTATGTTTTCGTTTTCTTCCTCTGCTTCTTGCGCAACTTCTTGAGTAATTTTAACTACTAAAGCATTTTCACTTGCACCAATTGTTGTTGTATCATTTTTCTTATTTAAAAACGACAATATATCTCCAGAAATTCCAGCTTGTTTATTTCTATCATATTCTGCATAAATATAAGCAGCAAATAAAGCTATTATAAGAAGTATTGAAATCACAAAAAGTATTTTGTACATCTTCTTTTTTCTTTTTAATTCTGGTGTTACATATATTTTTTCAGTTACAAGTATTTGATTCATATGTTCCTCCTTTCCTATTTTTATTTAGCTGCTTCATCTATTGTTATATAATCAATCATGTTGTTTTGTTCTTTATAGAATATTGAAACTTTGTATTTTTTCTTATCACTTATTTTCGCCAAAATTTGGTTTGTCCCATCTTCATTAGTTTTTCCTTTTTCTATTTTCAATTTTATACTATATTTAATTTTTTCTGGGTCAGTAGTTGTAGTATTTCCTGAGTTCTGTGAATCTTCTACTATATTAATTTCATAGCTTCCTAAATTTTCTTTTGCAATTCCAATCAATGTTTTTACGTTTTCAGGTGTAACCTCATCTCCTGTGAAGAACTCAAATTTCGCATTAAATTTATTTATATCAACTTGTGTCATTTCACTTTCTGGTTTTTCAGTTTCCGTCACATTATTTTGTTTTAGCCCTATTGCTTCCATCAATAACCCCATTCTAGTTGTCATCTTTTCTGGAACCACTTGTTTTAATTGTGTTATTACTTTTTGTCTTGATTCTGCTGTGGCATCATTTAGGACATAATTATTATTTGCTAATGACTGTTTCTTTTCAAAACTATCTCCTAATATTATATTATTGTTTAGGTTTAACGCAGCAGTTAGAATATCTTTTTTATATTCAAATATAGTTTTAATCTGTATTTCAGAATCAGAATTCTTTAAAGTATTTGAAATTCCAGCTTGATATGTATCATCACCATTTGTTACACTTAATACTGCTTCTACATTTTCTTGATTTTCATCAGTTTTCTTTGTTATTTCAATATTATATTCTTCTGTTGTTTCAGTACTTATGCCTGAAATTTGTATTTTAGTTTTTAGCTCATTATTTTCGTCCGTATTTTCAACTGTTATTTTAGCTAAACTTGTAATTTCTATTGCTGTTCTAATCGTTTTTTTGTTTTGCTCATACACAGTTATTTTTACTGCTGGTATTTCTTTTTCATCTGTTATATTGCTGATAATATCATTAATTTTATCTTGATATTTCTCACCTATCTTATCTTCTTCTTTTAAATTATTTAAAATCTCTACTATCATTCCTTCAACTTGTTCACTTGTTAAAGAAACTGTATATGCTTTTGCTGAAACAGTATTATTATTGTATGTTATTTTTGCATCTTTATTACTTGAAAATGTACCATTAGATACTGCGTTAGTAATTATATTCATATACTTATCTTTTATTTTTTGTACATCTTCTTTAGATATAATCTCTTCTGTTGCATTTTCTTTTCCATCAATTACATCCATGATTTTTTCTAATGTTACACTATCTGTTCCAAGGTCTTTAGCAACTTCACCTAATTTACTATCATTTTTTACTGTAACAAATTGTTTTACAATGTCTGTAAATCTAACACCATATGCTTCTTGGTCTTTTATTGCTTCCGCTTCTAAATATTTTTCATTTCCATATAAAATTTGTCCATCTGCATAGAAATAATCTTCTGTATTATCTTTTTGTATATTTATTTTTGCAGATAAATTATTTATTGGATTTGATACTTCCCCACCTTCTGAATATGTGGCTTTAATTTCAGTATCTGATTCATATTTCTCCTCATCTTTTAATCCTTCGTATACTTTTTTAGTTTGTAAATCTGTAAATTTTTCAAGAGTTTCTGAATTTTGTGATATATATTTTGCAAATAATTCTTTATCGCCTTTAAATGTATCTGTTGCTATAAACAAATATGCGAATACTGTACCAGCTACAGCTAATACTAAAATTATAATTAATGTAATTATTAATATTTTTTTACTTTTCATTTACTACTCCTTACTTGCTCATCTTTGCGCTTTGAGCAATTCTTTGTTTTACTGATTCATATACTATTATTCCTGTTGAAACTGATGCGTTTAATGATGTTATTTTCCCCTTCATTGGAATTTTAACATTAAAATCGCAATTCTTCTTTACTTTTTCGCTTATTCCTTTTCCTTCATTTCCTATAACAATTCCTAGTGGTCCTGTTAAATCTTGGTTATAGTAGTATTTTTCTGCATTTATATCTGTTCCACATATCCATAGTCCAACTCTTTTTAGTTCATCTATTGCATCTGTTATGTTTGTTACTCTTGCTATTTT
Organism: Clostridium sp. 28_12; assembly: GCA_001916055.1. Lineage (GTDB taxonomy): Bacteria > Bacillota > Clostridia > TANB77 > CAG-508 > CAG-269. Next base: position 757 of record MNRR01000005.1, on the reverse strand, counting down.
CATGTGTTCTACTGCTCCAGCTGAAGCTTTATTTACAGTGCTGTTTACTGATACAGCTCTTCTTTTTGGAATTATTATTCCATGTACTCCTGCTGTTTCTGCGGTTCTTATTATTGACCCTAAATTATGTGGATCTTCTATTCCATCTAGTATTAATACAAATGGATCTTCATTTTTTTCTGCTGCATTTTGTAAAATATCTTGAATTTCTACATATTCAAATGGTGGTACGATTGCTATTACACCTTGATAATTGTCTTCTTGTGCCATTTCATCCATTTGTCTTTTATCTTTTTCTACAACTATTATTCTTCTTTCTTTTGCTATTCCAAGAATTTTATTTATAGAACCATGTTTTTCTCCTCTTGTTACATATATTTTATTGATATCTTTTCCACTTTCTAATAATTCTAATACTGAGTTTCTTCCTTCTATTTGATCATCAAATCTTTTTTCTTCTCTGTCTTCTTCTCTTCTTATTTCTTTTCTTCTTTCTTCACCTCTTCTTTCAGGTGTTTCTCTTTTATTTTTTCTTCTATCTACTGAATTTCTTCTATCTTGTCCTTTTCTTCTTTCATGTTCTCTTCTTTCTACTCTATTAGCCCTCATAATTTCTCCTTTCTTTTATTCCTCATCTAATTTTAGTACTGATAAAAATGCTTCTTGTGGCATTTCTACATTTCCTATTTGTCTCATTCTCTTTTTTCCTCTTTTTTGTTTTTCAAGTAATTTTTTCTTTCTTGTAATATCTCCACCA
>MNRR01000004.1:30452-35445 GCA_001916055.1 Clostridium sp. 28_12 | reverse complement strand
CTATATATGTGTTTATATTACAACAACTACTTCCTGTAAATAATTCTAATGTTATTCCAATTGGTTCATATCCATTTTGTTTTAATAGTAAGGCAGATACACTACTGTCTACGCCTCCACTCATTCCTAATAATACTTTTTTATTTTCCATATCTATTCCTTCCATAGTTACTGTATCTCTGTTTTCTTATTAATGGCAACAATTTATTGTTCCTTTTCCATTTTCATCATTTTTATTTAACATATCCTCTGTTGTATGCCATGCTAAAAGTGCACATTTTACTCTTGCTGGCATATTTGATACATTTTTAAATGCTATAGCATCTTCTAATTTCTTTAATTGTTCTTCATCAGTTGTTTCTCTTTTTATCATTTCTATAAATGTTTTTATGATTTCTTTTGCTTCTTCTATTGTTTTGCCTCTTAATGTGTCTATCATTATTGATGTTGAAGCTTGTGATATTGCACACCCATGCCCTGTAAATGCCATATCTTCTATTTTGTTTCCATCTAATTTTAATTCTAGTGTTATTTCGTCTCCACAGTTTGGATTGTGTCCTATTTCTGAATAGTCTGCTCCTTCTAATTTTTTCTTATTATATGAATTCATACTGTGTTCCATTATTAAGTCATTATATACATCTGTTAAATCTTCCATCTTTTTACCTTTCTTTCTTGACATATTTTTTTTGATGTGTTAATATATATTTATAAAAAGATAAAGAGGTTAAACCTCTTTATCCAAGTGTGTTTTGTTTTGGGATTTATCCTCGTTTGGATAAATCTCAATTTTTCTTTTTTCAGAACTATATTTGAATATGTACTTGTTTCTTGAACAAATATGTATCAAAAATCCGATTCCTCCAAAAGAGACTAATTTCATTAATAGATGCTCTATTAATTCCATAGTAGAGACACCTCCTTCTTTTGTAATTTACATTTAAGCCATAATTAGCATAAATGCATAGATTAGCAAGCATATAGCATAGTTGCTCACCAATCTATGCACTTATGCCAGAATTCGGTACTCATTTATTCAAACACACTACACGAATTATATCATCACTGGTAGTAATTGTCAATATTTTTCGAACTTTTTTTCGCTATTTTAAAAATTTCTTAAACATATCATATGCTTTATTTAAAGCATGAACAAGCCTGTCTACATCTTCCCTAGTATTGTAAAAATAAAAGCTTGCTCTACATGTTGAATCAATGCCTAAAAATCTCATAAGTGGTTGTGCACAATGGTTTCCTGAACGTACACAAACATTTTCTGAATCCAAGATACTAGCAACATCATGTGGATGTACTCCTTTTATGTTAAATGAAATTACACCAGAATGATTTTCTGTATTTGGAGTTAAATATAATGTTAAATAATCTAATTTTGATAACTCCTGTCTTGCATATGATACTACATCATTTTCAAGTTCTTGTATTTTATCATACCCAATTTTTTGAATATAATCAATTGCTGCACCAAGTCCTATAACACCTTCTACATTTTGTGTTCCTGCTTCAAATTTATTTGGCAATGGAGCAAATGTTGTATTTTGTTCATAAACATATTCTATCATGTCTCCACCCATTAAAAATGGTGTCATATTATTTAATATTTCTCTTTTTCCATATAATACACCTATTCCTAAAGGTGCCAGCATTTTATGACCTGAAAATACTAGAAAGTCTGCATCTAAATCTTGCACATCTATTTTCATATGTGGAATACTTTGTGATGCATCTACAACTACAACAGCTCCTTTTTTATGTGCATATTTGATAATTTTCTTTACATTATTTATTGTTCCTAAAACATTTGAGACATGAGTTATTCCTACTATTTTTGTTTTATCTGTAATTTTACTTTCAATTTCTTCATCTGAAAGTTCAAATTTTTCATTAATATACATATAATTTAATTTACTTCCTGTTGCTTTTGTTATTTTTTGCCATGGCACTAAATTTGAATGGTGTTCCATTATGGAAATTACTACTTTGTCATCTTTTTTTAGGTTGTCCATTCCATATGAATATGCAATTAAATTCAAACTTTCTGTTGCATTTTTTGAAAATATTATTTCTTCTCTATGTTTTGCATTTATAAATTCTGCAATTTTTGTTCTTGCATTTTCATATTCTTCTGTTGCTTCTATGCTTAATGTATATGCTCCTCTATGTGGGTTTGCATTGTTTTTTTCGTAAAATTCTTCTACTGCTTTTATTACTTGTACTGGTTTTTGTGTTGTTGCTCCACTGTCTAAATATGCTATATCTCGATTTTCTAATAATGGAAAATCTTTTTTTATTTCATTGATATTCATTTTTCGTTCCTCTCTTTACTTTATGTTAATTTTATGTTATAATAGCTATGTTGAAACTTTTTAATTAAGAGTATGTATGTTTTATATACTCGTTAGCTGTAGAAAATACGGAGGTATTTGTATGATGTATCATTACTTTGTTTCAGGTGTTATATTACCAAATAATGGCAATAACAGTTACTTTAATTCAGAAATAACTATGCCTGATAAAATTTCTTCGTTTGAAGAAGTTTTATTATTGCGTAATAAATTTGCTTTAAATCAAAAAGTTTCCCCTGAAGCTGTAATAATTCTTAATTACCAGCTTTTAAGAATTGGATAATGATGTCTATTTTTTTGAAAGAAAAGCCTTACTTATAAGGCTTTTCTTTCATTTAGAAATCCTTTCTTTATTTGTAACCTATCTTTCAAAAACAACCTCTTTATTTAATAATCTTTTTTTCATCTTTTCAAATGCCTCTGCTGCATCTTTCCTTATATAAGAATATTCTTGTAAATAATCTTGATCTTCATACCTTGTTTCATTATCATCTAAATCAATTAACTTTACATCAAGGTCATTTTTTCTAACTAATATATTATCTTCTTTTATATCCCTTGGAATAATTCCATTTTTATATAAATCTGCCAAAAGACTTGCACTCTTATCCAAAATCAATTTTTGTTCATTCTCATGTAAGTCTAAAAAAACGGTTCCCAGCTTATCATATCCTTTATAATTTTCAAGAAAAACACCTATAGGATATCCTTGATATATTGCAGTTCCTTTTATTAATGTTCTTGATTGAGTTTGTTGTAATTGCTGTATTTTTTCCTCAATAATTTGTATTCTTTTTTTATCTAATATCTTCATTTTAATCATTTGATTTTCTACTTCTAATCTACTATTAATCCATAAGACCCTTGACCTATGACTTTACTTTTAAATAGTAAATTTTGTAGTTTCTCTTTATTTAAATTCTCTGTTTTCATATAATCCACATATTTTTTAATCTAACCTCTTATCAATCTCACTTAGAATCTCATTTTTCAACTCTTCATCTAAAATTCTTTCAATAATCTTATTAAACTTAGACTTAACAATCAATTTAACCGCTTCCTTATAACTAATACCTCTCGTCATAATATAAAATAATTGTTTTTCATCAACCTTGCCAGAAGCAGTGGAATGATTACCCTCTACATCTTCTTCAGTACACAAAAGCATTGGTAATGCAATAGATTTTGCTTTATCTGATAAAAGCATGCAATACTCGTTTTCATTTCCTTTTGCTTTTTTAGAACCTTTTTTGAAATCAATAGTTCCTTTAAAATTTTTCTTAGCAGAATCTTTTAAAGCTCCCTGAACATCTATATCTATATTAGTTTTCATTCCTCTTAATTCTGCAATGTAATTGATGTCTTTTCTTTGTTCACCAATACCTAAATAGATTGATTTCAAATCATTATCTGCATTTTCTCCAATTATGTTTGAATAATAATTAGAAATGCTAGTTTTTCCACCAATATCAATAATTGTATAATTCACTTTTGAATTTTTTTCTAATCTATTTTCTATTGCTTCAAAATTATCAGAATTTTCATTTAATAGATTTACAATTGTTACATCAAGTTTTGCATTTTCATTTGCAATTGCTCTAATGATACCATTGTGTAAACATTTTTGAGATGTTTGAGATTTATATTCAATAATTACATTTGTATCACCATTTGCAATTATTTCTATTTGATTTATTAAATTCACATTATTATCATCAAAATTGTATCTTATTATAATATCTTCTTTTTTGTTACTTGTTTGTATTCTTATCTTGCTATTTGCAGTTTCATAATTTAATTCTTCTAAAATTTTTCCTGTACCATAGGTTAGTGATGTATTTGAAACTTCATTATCTATAATGCTTTTGTCATTAATAATCTCTACATTTTTAAATTCAGCAATCTTTTCTGGCAAATCAAGTTCAACTTCTATATTATTTATCTTAAAATTTCTTGCTGTTCTAACTGGTGTATCATTTACTTTTAATTTTTCCATTATCCAATTGCCCCCTCTAACTCTAGATTTATTAAATTGTTCATTTCAACTGCATATTCTACTGGTAATTCTTTTGAAATTGGATATGCAAATCCTCTTACAATCATTGCTTTTGCATCTTCTTCTGATAATCCTCTTGACATTAAGTAGAATATAGCCTTATCACTGATTTTTCCTATTTTAGCTTCGTGTGAAAATTCTACTTCATCTGTTCTAATGTCATTAACAGGTATTGTATCAGATCTTGAAATATCATCTAACATAAGTGATTCACAACTTACACTACATTTTGAATTTTTAGCATTTTCATTTATTCTTACTAATGCTCTATAAGTACATGCTCCACCATCTTTAGAAATTGATTTTGAATTTACTACTGATGATGTGTTTGGTGCATTATGAATTACTTTAAATCCTGTATCTAAATCTTGTCCTCCACCAGCAAATGTAATTCCTGTATATTCTGTTTTTGCATTTTCTCCATTTAATATACTCATAGGATATAACATAGATACTTTTGATCCAAATGAACCTGTTACCCAGTCTATTTGTGCATTTTTTCCTACAATTGCTTTTTTAGTATTTAGGTTCATCATGTTTTTTGACCAATTTTCTATTGTTGAATATCTTAAAT
>MNRR01000004.1:0-30382 GCA_001916055.1 Clostridium sp. 28_12 | reverse complement strand
AATATGCATCATCTTTTACATATAATTCAACACATCCAGCATGTAGATTTACTTTGTTATATTTAGGTGCTGAACATCCTTCTATAAAGTGTAAGCTTGCACCTTCATCCACTATTATTAATGTATGTTCAAATTGCCCTGATTCTGGTGAATTTAATCTGAAATATGATTGTAAAGGAATGTCTAATTTTACCCCTTTTGGCACATATACAAATGAACCTCCTGACCATACTGCTGCATGTAATGCAACAAATTTATGATCACTTATTGGAACACATTTCATAAAATGTTCTTTTACTATTTCTGGATAATCTCTTACAGCTGATTCCATATCTGTGTAGATTACTCCTTGTTTTATTAAATCTTCTTTCATACTATGATATACAACTTCTGAATCATATTGTGCTCCAACTCCTGCTAATGATGTTTTTTCTGCTTCTGGTATTCCTAATTTATCAAATGTGTCTTTTATTTCTTCTGGCACATCTTCCCACGAATTATTTAAATTTGTTTTTGGTTTTACATATGTTGCTATTTCATCCATTCTTAGTTCTGACAAATCTGGGCCCCATGTTGGAAGTTCTAATTTTTCATATGTTTCTAATGCTTTTAGTCTTATTTCTAGCATCCAGTCTGGTTCATTTTTTCTTTTTGATATTTCTTCTACTATTTCTCTGCTTAGACCTTTTTGCATCTTGAATTCATAGTCATCTTGATTTTTTATGTCATATATATTTCTATTTATTTCATCTATTTGAGTTTTAGCCATTAGTTTTTCCTTCCTTTATTTTTTATATTGTGCATATCCTGTTTCTTCAATCTCTTCAGCTAATTCAGCTGTTGAAGTTTTTACAATTTGTCCATTTACTAAAACATGTACATAATCAACTTTTAAATGATTTAATATTCTTGTATTATGAGTAATAATTAATACTCCATTTTCATCATTTTTAAACATTTCGATACCTTTAGAAACTATTTTTATAGCATCAACATCAAGTCCTGAATCTGTTTCATCTAATATTGCAAGTTTTGGATTTAATACAAGCATTTGTAAAATTTCATTTTTCTTTTTCTCTCCACCAGAAAATCCAACATTTAAATTTCTCTCAATTAATTTTGGATTCATGCTTAATTCTTCTGAGTATTTTTTTACAGTATCTTTAAATTCAAATATTTTAACTGGTTTCTCTGTCACTTTGTTTTTTGCATATTTTAAGAAATTCATTGTTGAAATTCCAGGTATTTCTTCTGGTAATTGGAATGACATAAAAATTCCTTTTTTAGCAATTTGGTCTGTACTTAAATTATTTATATTTTCACCTTCAAATTCTACTGAACCACTTGTTTTTGTATATTGTGGATTATTTAATATAACATTTGCAAGTGTTGATTTTCCAGCTCCATTTGGTCCCATTATTACATGAACTTCACCTTTTTTTATATTTAAGTTTAATCCTTTTAAAATTTCTTTTTCTCCTGCATTTACATGTAAATCTTTTATTTCTAATAATTGGTCACTCATTTTTCTTATTCCTTTCTTGTTTTTGATGTTCTTTTTACACAACATCTACATTTTTCTTGATTTATATCATAATTACAATTTAATTCTCTTAACCCTAAAACATTATGCACATATTTGGCTAATTTATTTATGGTCTCATCTGTTATTGTAAGTTTTATTTTTTCTGCTTCCTTTTTTGCTGATTCTTCATCTAAATTTAGTACGTCTTTTAAAAATAAATAAACAATATCATATGCTTCTAATATTTTTTGTGCAAGACTTTCTCCATCTTCTGTTAATTCTATTGTTCCATAAGTCTCGTATTTCACTAATTTTTCTTCCTTTAAGTTATTCAGTGCTTTGTTTACACTTGGTTTTGAACAATTCATTTTATTGGCAATATCTGTTACTCTTATGTTTCCATTTTGCTTTTGGAGCACATACATTGTTTTTAAATATTCTTCTAGTGCTTTTGATATCATATCTTTCTCCTTTTTCTGCATTATGCTGTCATGTAAAAAGCTTTGGTATTTTTGACAACTTACAGCAGATGTTAACTATGGTTAACATTATAATATGGAAATAACATTTTGTCAATAAATAACATAAAAAAACCAGAAGTTTTTACTTCTAGTTTTCTACTTTATCAATAAATTCGAAAATCTTATTATAATAAGTATCTGGCTCTTTATATTTTGAATCTGTATGTCCCGCTCCGCTAATAATTAATTTATCTTTTATGCAATTAGCAGAATCATACAAAGACTCACACATACTTTCTGGAACAAAATCATCTTTGTCACCATGTATAAATAAAATCGGTGTTTTACTATTTTTTACTTGCTCTAATGCAGAGGCTTTCTTTATATTATAGCCTACTCTCACTCTTGCAACAACTTGGAACATATTTAAAACTGGAAATGTTGGTAATCCAAATCTTGCTTTCGCCTCTGATGCAAAAATATCCCAAACTGAGGTATAACCACTATCTGCTATTATTGCATTTACATTTGATGGCAACTCGTCTCCTGATGCCATTAATACTGTTGCTGCTCCCATTGATGAACCATGTAATATAATTTTGGCGTTAGAATTTTCTGCTAAGACTAGATTAATCCAACATTTCAAATCATCTTTGTCAAGCCAACCCATTCCTACAAATTCACCATCACTATCTGCACAAGCTCTCATGCTTGGAATCAATACATTATATCCTTTTTCTGAAAAATGTTCTCCAATTGTTAGTACCGATTTAGGTTCTGCCCTATATCCATGTAAAACAATTGCCCAATTTTCAGTATTTTCGTCTGTTATATATTCAGTTCCTCTTAAAGCAATTCCATCATCAGCTTTTATTTCAACTTTTTTATTTACAATATTAGAAGCCCAATTTTGAGCAGATTCATTTGCAGATTTACGATTATCCTCTATAAGTTGCTCATCTTCACTTAATACTTCTATTTTAGACTCCTCTTTTATCTCTCTGTTTCCACCATTACCACTTCTTGCAATGGCATAATTAACAAAATAGTTTCCTATTCCCACTGTTAATAACACTCCTATTAAAATAATTGCAACTATTATTATTGTCAATACTTTCTTTATCTTATTCATATTAAATTTCCTCCACTTTATTTATATCATAAAAGCAGAGGAAATGCGACTAAACTGACTCTTTAGTTTAACTGTTTTGTATCGTCTTTTGAAACTAACTGATTTATTATAGTTACTATTCCACATACTATATTAAGCAAATAGAAATTAATTCCTCTATTTAATAGAACTGCACTCTTAATCATACTTTGAGGATAAATGTTTCTAAATATTTCAATAAATGCTCCTTCTGTAACTCCAACAGCTCCTGGAGATGGTATTCCTGAAACTGTTCCATATAATACTGCTTGCATTGTTACTATTTCTATTATGTTATGTTCCTTAAAACCTAATGCTCTATATGTACAATATGTAACACTGTAATATGATACATATTGTACTAATGTTGTAAGTATTGTTCTAAAAATTAATCTTTTATTATTTTTTATATAATCTGCATTGTTTTGATATTTTGATAGTGTCTCTTCAAGCTTTTTCTTTTTCTCTTCTATATTTCTTATTCTGAATAATTTTAATACTTTTATTGCAAAATTTATTAATGCTCTTGATAATTTTTTTGAGAATATTCCAACTAATAATAATGTTAATGCTGTTAAGTTCAACAATATTCCAACTGTAAATAGTATAATTAATGTTTTATTCATGTATTGGTAATTAATCATTATACTAAACAATGCTAATCCAATTGTTACAATTTGCATACTTGTTAAATTTATTAATAATGCTAATGTTGAATTCGCAACAGATATTCGATTTTTATGCATATAATAAATTTGCATCGGTTGCCCGCCACTTGCAGCAGGTGTGATTGCACTAAAGAAAAAACCTATAAGAGCATATTTTATATTATTTACAAATGTAGATTTTTCCCCTAATGCAGTCAGTGTTCTTGATATATTTACGGCTTCACATATTACATAGATTGCTACACACAAAATTCCAATTAATATAAATTCTATTTTGGCAGATTTTATTATGTCAAATACTTCAAATATGTTTTGATCTTTTAATAAAATATAAAATGTTAAGACTATTAATAGCATAAATAATGCGAAATTCATTAATAATTTTGTTTGTTTCTTCATTTTCTTTACCTCATTATTTTAATATTTTATCACACAAAATTAATAAGTACAATATACAAAAAACATCTTAATAAAATTTTAATTTTATTGACTAAATCTCAATATGAAGTTATAATTAGATAAGTACATGAAAGGAAGGGAATTTTAATGAGTATATTAAATAAATTATTAAAAAACACCAATACATCGGCTGAAAACAAGTTACAAGAAAGAGTCGATAATGTTCAATCAGCATTTGAAGAAAGTGAATCTGAAAAAGAAGCATCTATTAGAGCTGTAAATGCTGCAATTGAAGAAATTAAGAATAATCCACAAATGCCTATTGGAGAATTTCTAAGCAAATTACAAAAAAATACTGATTTAAAAGATTCTGATATAGTAAAAATAATAAAGCAACTTCCAGATTTAAAATCAGAAGAAGCTGTACTTTCAGCTGTTGAATCAACTGATTTATCTTCTAAAGAAATAAGTGGTATTATTAAAAATACAGACATCAGTACTGATACTGCTCAAAAAATAGTAGAACAAATACCAGATGAAGATATAAAAAAAGAACAAAAATCTCAAATTGAAAAAATGGTAGAAGAAGAACAAACTAGAAGAACTAAAGCAAAAGAAGATTCAATTCTATCACAATTATCAAAAATTTACAATTCTTGTGATTCATTAGAAGATACTGCTATTGTTGAATTGATTTCTCAATTAAATATAGAAAATAGAACAAAAAACATATCTGATAAAATAATGGATATCGTAGCCAAAAGAACTGCTTTAGACTGCATGAAATATGGTACTCCTAGGCTTCCTACATTAACAAAACTTGTGTCTTCTCTTGATATGTTTGAAGCTAATTTACCATTTTTAGCTCAAAAAGAATATAAGACTATTTCAAAAGAATATGATAGTAAGGGTAAAAATTACCGTCAATTTGATGATTCTGAAAAAGAACTTATAAGAAATTCATTAATAGAAGATATTGCAAAAAAATCTGCTCAAACCTTTGATGAATTAGGTACTTTCAATATTCCACAAACACAAAGATTTAAAACTTTGGACAAAGACGATATCGAACTTTTCGTTCATACTGTAAAAACATACAGTAATGAATTAAGTCCAGAAGATACAAAAAGACTATCAAGACAATTAAAAGGTGAAAAAGGAGCTAGCTTAAGCGATGTAAATAGTCAACTAGAAAAAATGAGTCCAGGAACCAGAGATTCTGTTTTAGACTATTTTTTTACTATAACTAACTCTGTTGCTCAAGGCGAATTAGACATTAGTGCCTTGACAGAAATAGCATCTTCATTAAAACTTTGTTCACCTCATCAGCAGGAAATTGTTGCAAAATCAACATCAAAAGTTTTAAATGCAAGACAAGAAAAATCATCAAAAAATAATAATACTACCCCAGTTCAACCAAACGATGATGGACGTGATTAAACAAAAAAGTAAAGTGACTCTAAAAGAGTTCTACTTTACTTTTTTTAGTTTAGCTACAAAAAAACCTTCATATAATTCAGTTGGGCACACACATATAGTACCACTAACAGTTACAGGTAAAAGTGGTATTGGGCTATCCAGTTTTATAGGAATAATTTCTATTTTATTAGATTCTAAAGCTTTTTCAATTATCTCTTCATTCTCTTTTTTCAAGATTGAACATGTTGAATATATCATTTCTCCACCCGTTTTTAAAATATTTAATGCTTTCATTAATAGATTTTCTTGTGCTTTACGAGACCTTTTAATCAATTCCTCTGAGAAATTATTTTCAAATACATTTTCTGTTCCGCTTCCACTGCACGGTGCATCTAGCAAAATTTTGTCAAATGAGAAATAATCACTTAATTGTCTTGCATCTTCTGTCATAACATTAGTACAAGTTACTCCTTGTTTTTGCAAATTATATTTTAATCTTTCTGCCCTTATTTTATTTTTTTCACATGCTGTTATGTAAGAATCATTATCTGTTATTGCTGCAATTTGGGTGGTCTTTCCACCTGGTGCTGCCGCCATATCAAGTATGTTTTCTCCTTCTTTTGGTTCTAAAACAATTGGCGGCAACATTGATGATAAACTTTGTAAATATATTTTACCATCTTCATATATTGGCATTTTTCTTATTTCATTTTCTTTTACATTTTTTATTATTAATGCATCTTTATACCATTCAATTTCCTTATATTCTATATTTGAATTTTTTAGTTCTTTTTTTATCTCTTCATTAGTTGCTTTTATTGTATTTGCACGCAAAGTTACATATCTTTGCTTTGAATATCCATCTATTATTTTATTTGCAATTTCTTCTCCGTATTGTTCTATTAACATCGTCTTCAAAAATTCTGGTATTTGTTTTTCCATTTTCAACTACTTTCCTTCCACAAGTATTTTAACATATATTGTACCACATTTCAATCTTTAATTTGCGCTAATTCTCTTTGCTCACAATCTTTACAATACGGACACCCTCTGCATTCTTTTTTTGTCTTTTGATTTGAATTTTTAGTTATTTTGAATATTTTTATAAGTCCAAGTATCATTCCAGATATCAAAATCAAATTAATTCCTAATTGTTTTATTAGTGTTGCAAAACACCATGCAAATGTAATCTGAAAGCATACTACTCTAATTGTTTTCTTTACACTTCCTAATTCTTTTTGCATTGCACCTATTGCTCCAAAACACGGTGCACTAAAAAGATTAAATACCATAAATGAATATGCTGATAACGGCGTAAAATACTCGTTTAATCCTGTTTTTTCAGAGAACCCCATAATTACAGACATAGAAGAAATCACCTGTTCTTTTGCAATTAAGCCTTGAATAGTAGAAACTGTTACTTCCCAACTATTTATTCCTAGCATTGGATAGAAAATCCATGCTATTATTTTTCCTATTGAGGCTAATATACTATCTTCAATATTTACACCATATTCTAGTTTTAATGAGAAAGATAGTAAAAACCATATTATTATAGAACATACAAGTATGATGCTTCCTGCTCTTTTTATAAAAGCAACTACTTTGTCAAATACATCTCTAAAAACATATTTAATGTTTGGAATTTTATATTCTGGCAGTTCAGAAATATATGTATTATTTATATTTGTATATATAAGTTTTTTCATTACTAAGGCACTTAAAATTATTATAATTATTGCTAAGAAGTATAGAGAAACCGCAATTAATCCAGAATTTTGTTTAAAGAAATAGCTTGAAAACACTGTTATTATTGGTAGTTTAGCACTACATGGAATAAAAGGTGTTAATATAGCTGTCATTTCTCTTTCATTTTGATTTTCTATTATTCTTGTTCCCATAATTCCAGGTACACTACAACCTGTTCCTATAATAAATGGTATTAAACTTTTTCCACTTAGTCCGATTTTTCTAAATATTCTATCAAGCAATAATGCGATTCTTGACATATAACCTGTTGTTTCTAAAATTGAAATACATGTAAATAATATAATCAATTGTGGAATAAAACTTAGTACTGAACCTACTCCTGAAATTATTCCATCTACAATTAAACTATTCAACCAATTTGCAATCCCTATATTATTTAGCACTGTATTTGTTGTGCTTCCTAATAGATTTATAATTTTCTCGTTTAATGAAACTGTAAATTTTCCAACAACTCCTACTGACAAATAATATACTAAAAACATTATTATAGCCATTTATTTAGTAGTATTTTATCAATTTTGTCAGAAGCGCTTACATTTTCATCTACCATAATAAATTCTTTTCCTGGTAAGATTACACTTTTCTTTGTTCTTTCAATAAAATCATATCTTTCTGTCGCTATTAATTCTTCCAATTCCATATCATTTTCTAACATTTTTACAGCCACAAATCTTTTATTAGTACTATTTTTTAGATTGTTTTCTATTTCTTGTATCTCTTGTTCTAATTTAGCATCAAAAATATATTGTTTTTTATTCTTTGAATAAATATTTATTTCATTTATTAAATAATTAACTCCTGTACCTTTTAATGCCGAAATTTTTATAACTTTTGCTCCTAATATTTTTTCTAATCTATTTTCATCTACGTAAAATCCTTTTTTTTCAAGTAAGTCTACCATGTTTAATGCGATGATAACCTTGCAGTCCATTTCTAATAGTTGTGTTGTTAAATATAAGCTTCTTTCAAGTGATGTACTATCAATTATATTTACTATTACATCTGGCTTTTCTTCAAAAATAAATTTTCTAGATAGTTCCTCTTCAATGCTATATGGACTTAATGAGTATATTCCTGGTAAATCTACTATTTCATTTTCAGTTTCTTTTATTATTCCAACTTTTTTCTCAATAGTAACCCCTGGCCAGTTTCCAATTTTTGCATTCATTCCTGTTAATAAATTAAATAATGTTGTCTTTCCACTATTCTGATTTCCAACTAAGGCAATTTTCACAATATATCAACTCCTTTTTACAGTACTTCAACTGAAATTTGTGCCAAATCTTCCTTGCGAATACATAATTCATAATCTCTTAAACTAATATCTATTGGGTCTCCTAATGGTGCGACTTTTCTTACTGTAATTTTCACCCCTTTTGTTATTCCCATATCTAACATATGTCGTCTTATCGCTCTATTTTTTTCTTCTAAACTTATCACTTGTCCTGCCTGTCCTATTTTTAATTCAGACAACTTACAGTATTCCCCCGATTTTCTCATATAAAATTCCTATCTTTCACAAATTTGATATTTTTATTATATTTTTTTCTGATTGACGAATTCAAGGGAATCTTGTCTTCAAAAGAAAAAAACTACTATAAAAATTATAGCAGTTTTATTTTATATTTTTTTCTAATCTCTCAGGTGCTTGTGAAGTAATACCTTCTCCTGTATGTGGATGAAATTGAGAGTACACACTATCAGAGCAAAATAGTATTGCTAACAATGCACAAATAGTAACTTTAAATTTAGCAGTAAATCTTTGCAATCTTCTTTCTAAAAACGGTGCTACAAAATATACACATAAACATCCTCCTATTCCAAAAAACATACTACATTCTAAGCATACTCTACCATTTATATTCATAAATACTCCTGTATAATCCCAATACATAATTCCTGAAACTTTTTCTATATACCATGATGTTAAATATTCTATTACTGTGCATAAAATCATAACTACACTAAATGTTAATACTGGATTTTTAAGCATTTTTCTAAATGATTTAAATTTTGTTAATAGTACTATTAATGTACATCCTACACCATAAATTGGTAACCATGGGCCATACATTGTTCCTCTATTTACAAAAATTCCATCTCTAAATAGGTATAATCCAACTTCCCATAACCACCCTACAAATGAAAATATAAAGAAAAATAGTATTATTGATGTTGGTTCATATTTTTTATTGTAATCAATTTTTATTCTTTTTTTAGCAATTTCATATTTGTCAGGATATTTTTCTAGTTCGTTTTCTTCAAATAGTTTTTCATCATTTAATAATTCATAATTGTATTTTTTATTTTCTATATAATCTTTTCTTAAAACTTCATATAAAATCTTGTGATATAAAATGAAGATAATTTTTTAATAAATAAATTTTTTTAATTTGTTACTAAAAATTAATTAGTATCAAAAAAGATAAAATTACCAGTTTAGCCATTTAAAAAAAATATATGTTTGATAAAATAATTTTGAAAGGGGTTTCATGAATAATTTTTAATTATTCCTCCCACAATTGTTAAGTTCCACAGCATTTTATATATTTCATTTAAAAACATCGTTTTTATAATTGGTAAATATCTTTCTCTTTTGAATGCATATGTTAGTCTTTTTATTCTTGTTTTGGGGTAGTTTATACTTTCTAAATATATTCTTTTTTCGCCTACTTTTATAGGATACGATATAAATACTCTTATTATCATTCCTCCAATTGATGCTATTATTAGTATGATACTTGCCATTGCTTCTTTGTTTTTATAGTTTGCTATTGAGTTAAATATATTTTGTACTTGTGCCTGCCCTTTTGTGTATATATTAAAAATTGAAAATATTACACCTTTTGTAACATTATGTTTTTCATTATATTAGTTTATTGATTTGGTCATATTTCCTGTAAATAATTGCGATATAGCTTTATCTACATATTCATTTATTAAAATTTCTTGTGGTTCTAATTGTTGTTTTCCTTTGTTTTGTATATATTCATATATTATTTTTATATTTGAATATCCATCTCTATTTACTAAATATTCTCCAACTATACTTGTCATAAAAAGGCCTAATATTATTAGTGTCCATATATTCCTTTTTAGTGTTCTTTTTGCTTTTTGCTTTATTCCTTTAATTTTCCACATTTTTTGCTCCTTTTTCTATTATGTTGCAATTATACTATATGAAAATAAAATTTACAATATATAAAGTTCAAATATAGTTTATATTACATTAATATTACATTTTAATAACATTTGTAATATTTAAGATATTTATAATAATTTATGTTATTATTTATATAAAACAATAATTAGAAAGGTGTTAACATGAGAGACAATAGTGTAAAATATTTATTTAGAGCAGATTATGATTATAATGGAGGAAATATAGAATGCAAAGACAGTAATAGTGATGCATCATTAAGAGTACATTTACAATCTGGCTCAGCTCAAAATATAAAAACCAAATATATATCAATGACACAAAGCATAGGTATTGCTGCATATCATTATGCATTAGGAGACAAAAAAAATCCACGTGAAGATAGAGCTCCTGTTGTTTTAATAGACTATACTAATATACCTGACACTGACGATCAAAACCGAACAAGGGAATTTTATAATTCTAGTACAGATGAAAACAAATCAATAACGGGTCGCCCTTTACATTTTGCCAAAGCTGCGCAAGAAGTAGTAACTTCATATAGCATTCCAGAAGAATGTTTAAAAGAAATACCACCAATTCTTGTTGATATTATATATGCTTTTGAATATAATGACTTTAATCTAGCAACTCAAAGAGAAGAAAACGGCATTGTAGATGACCCAGAAATAACAAAATATAAGTCCTCAAAAATCTCGGAAAAAACTCAAAAATATATTCAAGAATTATTATGCGATTTAGTTTTTTCAGAAGACTATTCAGAAATTACAAATTTGCTTACACAAAAAATACCTTTCAATGACATAGAAAAGAAATTTATGGAAAAATATTATGATATTGATTTTGAAAATGGTGGTAATATTCTAAGAAAAGATGTTAAACACTTACCTAAATTAGAAACAGTTACACAAACAACATTAACTCCATATCTTAAAGAAAAGTTTGGTAGTAAATATAATTCTTATAGTTTTACTGATCCTGATATTTCTCATTATGTAAGAGGACAAATTGTAAATAATATCATAGAAAATTCAGATTTTAGAAATTTACTTATAAAACAACACTTAAAACATATAGGAAAAGAAGATATCTCTCAATGTACTAGTGATGAACGTTCAACTTTAGAAAATATAAAAAATACCAATATTACAAAATCACAATACCTTGGAATTGTTGAAGGAAAGTATAATCAGACTATGTCAAAAGATATATATGCATCATACCAAAAGAAACCCGGCTGTATGTTACCTGGTGGCTTATATGTTGCAAAAAAGCCTGAAATGAAAAATCCTGAACATGGTCATCATTCTTTCAAAATTCCTTATGGAATGTCTTATATAACTGATGAAAATGGTAATGTTGAAGGACTTCAAGCAATATATAAAACTATTGAATCACTTCCTGGTGAAAGAAATTTCAAAATTGATGATGTTACAGCAAGAACTACTAAAACTAATAAAGATTCTATTCATGAGTTAATAGAATCGCTAGGAATGACTTTCTTACATAAGGCTGATAGTATAGATAGCCAAAAGAGAGTCCAACTAAAATCATTAACAACCGGTTATATTAAAAGTAACACTTTAAATCAATGGTTAGGAGGAAGATAATATGGAAGATATAGATATTGCTGAGTATAAAAAATCTCTTTCAGAATTATATGAAATATTAAAACATCTTCCTATAGAAGCAAGAAATAAAATACCTGATGAAGAATTAAAATTTTATGAAAGTAACAGAGATTTAAATTATCAATATATATATGACACAAGTCTTAGTGTAAATGAGCAAAAACTTATGGACATTACTATAATGCTTATAGCTAACATCTATGTAAATTATTGGGCTGAAAATAAAGAAGAATTACAATTAAGAGATAAGAAAATTTTGTTACAAATAGAAGACGATAAGAGAAAATTATATAACCCTGATGATTTATTTAAAAAAAATAATAATAAAGTATCTAAAATTGACAATAATAGTAAAGAAATTGTTGTTGTAGAAAAAAAGAATATAATAAATAAAATAATAATTAGAATAAAAAAGCTAATTGGCTTGACATAATTTGACATATCATATATAATATATATGATATATTATATATTTTCAATGAATGACAAGAAAGGCAATTATTAAGGAGGAAACTATGAGTAACACGCTTGATCAAATTGTATTTGAAATGTTGAATTCTCTACGCGATGGAGATTACAAAGATCCAGGAGATAGCGTAAAAGAGCAAATTTTAAACAATGTAAAGGAAGTTAATGAGAAAATTCAGAAAAAAGAAAATGTACAGAATGATATTTTAAAAACTCTCGAAACAGTCTATCTTTTAGATTTTTATGCGAGATTTTACCCGGAAGATTCAAAATGGATTTACAGACTGTCAGACGAAATTTATGAAAAGCTTTTCTATGGCGTTGATTATTAAATTTTTTCAAAAGTCATTCGAAAAGATGATATCAAATATCTCATCTTTTGTTATAAGTTGAAAAAAAGAGAAAATCCAAGTCTGGATTTTCTCTTTTTTTTAACTTATAACAAATCTTGAATGAAATTTCAGAAACTGCTCTGGTGATAAGTCTAAAACTTCTCCCCAAAGTTGAAGCATTAACTTTACTATTGCAACTGATCTTGCTTGAGTATTAATACTTTTGGCCGGATTAAATTCTATATCCGTAAAATACTCATAGTTGCAAATTTGCTTCAGTTCATTTGCCTCAATATTTCTGGCCGCTTTGCAATATAAATAATCATAAAAACATGTTTTGGGATTCAATGCCCAAAGATAATTATCATATTCAAAACCTTTTAAATTTCCAGAACTTTTAAGTCTTTGATCTCTTTTTGCTTCTTTTGGTGATACATTTAATAAATCTCTGTATGGTCCCCCATTTTCAAAAACTTTTGAACTTTGAAAAATATTTTCTAATGTGTGTCCATCCAGTTTCAAGTTGAATGCACTTAATTTTGTTCCAATAACTACGTCACTTTTGGTGCTTACCTCTAAGCACTCTCCTCCAAGTGCTTCATGTAGTCTCGCTACATTTTTCTTTTTTTGTGAAACAGCAAAGCCTCCAGCCCACTCAAAATCTCCTTTCTTGCATGTTACCTGACCGTTCAAAATGTAGAAACCTGGTCTTGTTGCCATTATTTTTTCCTCCTTATAAGTTAATTTAAACTAAACATAACATGTATACATATATTATATCATATTTGGTTTTCTTTTACAAGTTATATTAAAATCATTGTTCTATTTTAAATTCTTAAACAACTCATCTTTACTAAATTTTATAGTAGTAGGCCTACCATGAGGACAAGTAAAAGGATTTTTTAATTTCAACAATCGTTGTATTAAATTATCAACTTCTTGTCTAGTCAAATCCATATTAGCCTTTACTGCTGCTTTACATGCAACTGTTGCAATAAATCTCTCTTCAACATCTTTTATTGCAGTTCTTTCTGTTGTAATCATTTCATCTAATACATCTAAAAACATTCTATTTTTATTTACTTTATATTCAATGTCAGGAATTCCACTGATTTTTACAGAATCTTCTCCAAATAGTTCAATGTCAAAACCAGTATTTCTAAATAATTCAATATTTTCTTTTACAAATTCAATTTCTTTATGTGATAAATTGAAAACTTCTGGTATCAACATTAGTTGACTATTATTTTGAATGTGGTTTTTATAGTTTTCTTTTATTTGCTCATATAATATTCGCTCATGCCCAGCATGTTGGTCAATAAAAAACATATCATTTCCAATTTCAATTACTATAAATGTTCTAAATAAAATTCCAATATATTTATATTCTATTTCTCTTTTATTTTCTCTATTTATTAGTTCAGCTGGTGCTTCATTTTGGAATTTATTTGTTAAGAATTCTAATTCATTTTCTATATAGTTTTCTTTTTTTTGTTCTTTTTCATTATTATCCAAGAATTCGCTATTTAACATTGCACTTTTTATCGCATGGTAAAATACTTTATAAAGTTTATCTTCATCATTAAATCTTACTTCCATTTTTGTTGGATGGACATTTACATCATAATAATTTGCAGGCATTTCTAAATTTAAAATAAAAAAGCCATATTTTCCTATTCCTGTTGCACCTTTAAATGCTTGGTCTGCACTGTTTGTCAGAATTTGATTTTTTATATTTCTTTTATTTAGATATAGTATTTGACTTTTTCTATTATCTCTTGCTATTGTTGTATTTCCAATTACTCCTGTTACTTTTATTCCTTCATTTTCATAATTTACTTCTAACAAGTTTTTCTCAATTTCTTTTCCATATAAAAGATAAATAATGTCTCTAATATTCCCGTTTCCATTTGTTTGAAATACTATTTTTCCATCATTTATTAATTTAAATGCAATATTAGAATTTACTAAAGCTGTTTTTTGTACCCATTCTTTTATATATCTAAATTCTGTTGCATCATTTTTTAGAAATTTATATCTCACTGGTGTATTGAAAAATAGCTTTTTTACCATAATTGTAGTTCCAACAGGCAATCCGATTTCATCTACCTTAATTATTTCTCCTGCTTCTGCAATAATTTTAGTTCCATTTTCCTCTGCAGTTCTTGTAAGCATTGTAAGTTCTGATATTGATGCAATACTTGCCAGTGCTTCCCCTCTAAACCCCATAGAATATGTATGTTCTAAGTCTTCTATTCTTCTAATTTTGCTTGTTGCATGCCTTTCTAATGATAAAGGAATATCATTTGCGGATATTCCTTTTCCATTGTCTACTATTTTTACTAGAGTTTTTCCGCCATTTTTTACTTCTACTACTATTTTAGTTGCTCCTGCATCTATTGAGTTTTCTACTAATTCTTTTACTACATTTGCTGGTCTTTCTATTACTTCCCCTGCTGCTATTTTATTTATTGTTAAATCATCTAGTAATACTATATTTCCCATCTTTTATCTCTTCCTTTATCTCTTTCTTTCTGGCATTACTATATCACAATCCACAAAATAAAACAAGGTACTTTTTTACAGTCCCTTATTTCATTAATTCTAAACTCAATTATAGTCAAAGGGCCATCAATAATTATTGATAGCCCTTTGGATTCATCCATTAATATTTTGTGCAAAACTCTGCACTTGCCTAAACAAATCTTCGTCACTACAGTTGATGTTGAATCGTAATGCACAGAATCCCCCCTACATATTTTTTTAATGTAAGGGGGAAATTGGGGATGTTATTCATTTTCGATCTTATACACCAAAAAGTCAACTGGCGTTTGATACTCTTCACAATTTTCTGTTAATTTATCAGGTTCAAAAAATTCCACAGAAAAGTATTTGTCTTTTTCGAGCTCCTTATATAAGAATTTAAAAGCTTTTGACAGTTCGATTTTTGTGCCTAAGAATATATCATTATTCTCATATTTATAGCGTTTTTCATTTACTTCTACATATTTGCTCCGATATATCTTTTCGGAATTACTCTTGGCAAAATATATTACGGATATTGTCTCTGTTCTTTCCAATTCTTCTTTAGGTAATTTTTTTATTACTGTTTTTAATGTTTTTAATAGATCCTCCTGTAAATCTTTTGCCTTTTGCTTTCTCATTCTCTCTAATTGAGGAGCAACTTCTTTTACAATTTTTTGTGTCCCTTTCATTTTTTTCCTCCTTGAACTGTCTTGGAGGTTTGAAACCTCCAAGTTTTAATGTTTTGGGGTTTCCATAATTTGTATATTTTTATTATAATTCATGATTGTCTTAAAGTCAAGTACTTTTGTAAATCTTTCTCATTATATATAAAAAAGAAAGTCTTTTACTATAATCGATTTATAACAAAACCAATCAAATAAAAGACTCTTTATTAAAACTTTTTCCTATAATAGTTCTTCTATATCTTCTTTTAATAAGACTTTTTCTTTATATAGCTTCTCTGCTATTCTTTTAATTATTATCCAGTTTTCGCAGATTATATCAGTAGCATTATCCTTAGCTAGACCTATTATTAGGTTTTCATTAAGTTCATTAATCAGTATCCCACTTCTTTTCATTTTTGAAATAATACTTTCTGCTTTCTCTTTAGCATATTCACAATCAAGTATCGATTCATGTGCTATTTCATTTGGAAATCCTATCCTTTCTGCTATATTTCCTGCTAAAGATATAGCTATATAATCTATTCCAGATTTTATATATTGTATTATATTCTCATTTTTTACTGATTTTTTCATTGTAAACATAGCAGAACCAAAAAGTGTTCCTCTCTCTTGCTTTATTGGAACTATCGTAAGACCATATAGTTCATCAATATAATATCCATTGCATTTTTCTGCAACTACCAAGTGTGCCACTTCATGATAAGCAATTTTTTTTACTTGATTAACATTTTTCTGCTCCAAAAGTTTTAAATTGTAATTTTCAATTTTTAAACTTACGTTTCCCTCCTTCTCAACTAATACCCGTTGTTTTCTCATTATTACGTCTTCAGTTTGCATAGAAAATCCTCCTATTTACTTTAATTAATTGTAATTACTATTAATTTATCACTTTAAAACATTTATATTATACTTTATTTAGCGGTTTACGTCAATATCATAACAAAATTTTTACTTCTAACTCCATACTACTCATATTACATTATCTCCTATTTCTATAACTAAATAATTTACTTACTGATTGATATTAAATATTCTTCTAATATATTTAATAGATAATCTGATGCATCTTGTCCATCAGCTTTCATTCTTAACATTGCAATTATATCATCATCTTTTAATTCTATAATTAATTTTCCAGTTTCTGTTAATATTCCTTTTGCTGCTTTGTGGGCATTATTAGAAAATCCTTTTCTTGATATAATAATAGCCACATTTCTTAAAACAGCATTATATAGGTACTTTTCAGTTATATAAATAAGGTTTTGATCTATCTCGTCTTTATAATTTTTAAATTCGAAAACCACAAATCTTGTGTTATAGTGATGAATAAGAATTTTCCAAAATTCTGAAGTTTCCTTTAATCCACATATTAAATCCATTCTAAACATCTTATCCTCTGTACTACTTTGTTCCGACATTTTTGTAAATTCTGTTTTAAATAAAAACTCAATAATATTTACACATAGTTTTTCATACTCTTTATCATTTCCTTGAGCTTTACCATATTCCAATTTTTCTAATTTTTTTATCAAGCTAGTTGCCCTTTCAATCTCTGTCTCGAATACTTCACTTGCTTCTTCCTTTGATTCGAATTTAAAAATTTCTGAATTTACTAAGGGTTTTGGCATAATATCATGAACATTATATTGAATTACTTCTATAAGTTCTTTCATTAGCTTATCTTTCCCTTGTGATAAATACAATAGATTAGAAATATCGATAATTACAATTCTTTTTTCTTTATAATAATATTCTTTTATTTCATCTGGTACTTGACAAGACATAATTAATATAGCTTGTGCTTCTTCTCCATTTACTTTTTCCCATACTTCTTTATAGTATTCTACTTGTTCTATAGCTTGTTTAATAATAGTATTTTGTATAAATTCACTTCTATAAACTTTAACTTCTATGATTAATTTTCTTTTATTACTATCAACAATAAAATCTGCTCTCATAACTCTTTGACTTGTCTTTAAAGCTACTTCTTTTTCAATATTAGCAACTTTTAATTCTTTTAAAAGTTGTTCTATAAAACATTCAAATTTAGTTCCAACATAATTTGGATTTATATATCCATCATCAATTATCTGTTGCATTGTTAGTGAATAATCCATCTTTTTTTTATCTAACCATTTTTCATCTTCTTTCGTTCTTTGGGCTTTATCAGCAAAACATATTATTTTTGCTTTTTTAAATGTTTTACATATACTTTCATATTTTTTCTCTGATATCCCTTCTATACTATTTAATATGATATAGTCAAAATTTTCTGTTGTTAGTATATTATTGTAATAATTACATATTACTATATTTGTATTGTCTTTTAAATCATCTTTAAATTGTTGTTCTAAAACTTTTCCTTTGCACATTATTAATATTTGTTTTTTTGTTCCAAATTCTTTAACTAAACTCCTAATTACAGTACTTTTTCCTGTTCCTGCTGGCATCTCTATGAAAATTTTTCTTACATTTTGTTGTAACTTTTTCATTATAGTATTTATTATTTCTTGTTGGTATTCTCTCATATCCTTCATTTCCTTTTCAATAATCATTTTTTACTTTCTATTTAAATTTTTTTAAGAATCTCATTGACAGCTCTTTGTATCTATAAGCCTGCTCTTTATTATATCAATCATCAAATGTAGTTGCATAAGTTACTGTAATGAACTTATCATAAATTCCTTAATTTTAAAATTAATTGCCAATATTTCCAAACATATCTCTTCAAAAGTTATAATCTCTGAAACTATATTAAAATCAAACATTATAGGTCTTGTTTTAAATGTAGCACTGATACACATTCCACATTTAGTGCTTGTTTGTATTATTTTAATTCTATCTCCATAAATGTTACAAAAGATGGTACACTTCCTAATAAATAAAATAAATCTGTAATAATAATGCTAGCTTCTTCTTTTGAACCAGGAGCATAATATTTAATATCTTCTGAATTTTCAATCATAGCAATATCATTTTTTAATATTTTTATAATATATGGATTTGCTTCTTGCACATCCTTTAAAAATTTCTTTGATTTTTTATAATCTCCTTTTTTAAAATACATTATTGCCATTGGAAAAAGCATAAATGCAGAATACTCATTAAATTTCTTATACAATTTTTCACACTCTTCAAATTTTTCTAAAGTACAATACAAACCAATTAATGTATATCTTATTCCTAAATTATCACTTTCACATAACTTCAACATTTCTTCACATTCTTTAATTGCATCTGTATATCTGCCTAAATCCATCAATATAGTAAGTTTCCTATTTCTTGCTCTCATATATGGTCTAGTTTCTATCATTTCCCAAAAATGTCCTATATTTTCTTTATCAAACATATTGTCTTTTTCTAATATTTTTGTTGCTTTTTCGATAATATCTTCCATTTTTGATAATTTCTTTATTTGATTTTCTTCAAATTCTGCAATAAAACATTCAGCATCAATATTTTCAGGATTTATTTCTAATGCTTGTTTTGCTAGTTTTATTGCTTTTGTTTTTGAAGATGTATTATATGCCCCTTCCAATAAATCCTCTGGCTTAAATTTTGGATCATCAAATTCAATTTCGTTATTGTTTAGTTTTTGTATAAAATTTTTCATTTCTTTTTCCATTTGTTCTTCACTATCAAAGTTAAATTGTTCCATATATTTGTTCATTTGTGAGAATATTTTCTCTGTTTCTTTGCTCATATAGTACCTCCTCAAAAAATTATTATTTATGTTATATCACATTCTACTCTAATTCTCAAGCCATTTCGAAGTACTTTATTAAGTTTTCAATTTTCATCTCTTTCATAAGAAAAATATTTTCTTGTATTTATAAAATCAACAAGCACATTATTGCTATTTAAATCAATTTTATTATTTTGTATAACAACTTCATCAGGGACATCTTTTGGAACACTTAAATCAAATTCTCGCTTTAGTATAAACCTAATCAAATATGGATCAATTAATCCGTTTTCATCATATCCTCCAACTATAACATAATCTACAATAGCATTAAATATTTCTTGGTCGAATTGGTCCATTATATCTTTAGAATTTAATAATTCCTTTACTTTTTGTAATCCTTCTGAAATAGATTTCTTATCTTCTGCTAATAACTTTAATTGTTCTATTTTATTTTCCAATATTTCAAGTTTTCGATTATATTTTTCTACTTTTTCATTATAGTCATTTTCGGATATTTTATCTTCTACCATTAAATCTATTAATTTACTTTTTTTAGATTTTATATTCGAAAATTCCTTTTTATATCTTTCTAATTCATCTTGTTTATTATTTTCATTCATTGTATCTTGCATTAAATTCAAAAATTCTTCTGTTTCAAAATTTGTATTTAAAGATAAAAATTTATAACTATCAACAAAAGCCTCTTTTATCATTTCTTCTCTAATAGTTTTTGAATCAGTACAGTTTTCTTTTCCATTTTTTGCAAAGCTAGTGCATGACCAAGATGGAATTTTTTCTCTATCTTTACCTACAACTGTTCTTCTTGTAAAACAATTACCACAAAATCCACATCTAATTCTACTACTAAAAGCAAATTTCCTTCCTACATTTCCTATTCTTCTTCCATTTACTCTTGCACCACATCTTTCTTTTAATATTTCTTGTACTATATCAAATTTTTCAGGAGAAATAATTGGCTCATGATGTTCTGAAACATAAAACTGGTCTGCTTCCCCTAAATTCTTATATCTTTTATGTGATAATGGATCTGCTGTATAAGTTTTTCCTTGCAATACATCTCCTTTATACTTTTCATTTCGTAATATTCCTCTTATTGTGCTATCATTCCATTTGTCATTTCCTTTAGGGCTTTTTATTCCTTGTTCTGTTAGCATCTTTGCAATTCCATTTGCACCATGTCCATCACAATATTTGTCAAAAATAAATTTAACTACTTCCGCTTCTTCATCTATTATTTCTAATTTGTCATTTTCATTTCTATATCCGTAACATCTGTTAAATCCTATTAATTCTCCTCTGTTCATTTTCATCTGCAAACCTAATTTAACATGTTCAGATATTTTTTCACTTTCTTGTTGTGCTACTGCACTAAGTGTAGTTAATAACATTTCACTCGTCTTTGTATCTAAAGTATTTAAATTATTTTCTTCAAATAAAACTGCAACATTGTTATCTCTTAACAATCTTACATTTTTCAAAACATCCATTGTATTTCTTCCAAATCTTGATATAGATTTAGTTAATATTAAATCTATTTTTCCTGATAATGCATCTTGTATCATTTTCATAAAACTTGCTCTTCTATAATCTGTTGTTCCAGATATTCCTTCGTCTGCATATATGTCTACATACTGCCATTCAGGATTATTATTAATTTTTTCATAGTAATATTTCTTTTGTGATTCATAACTATTTAATTGCTCTGCTCCCATTGTACTAACTCTTGCATATGCTGCTACTCTCAATTTTCTATTTAACACTTTTCCTGTTGTTCTATCAATTATTCCTTCTTTTTTCGGTATTTTAATTATCTCCACATTTACTACCTAACCTTTCTTTGTAAAATTTTAAAGGTTTTGGTGTAATAGTACAAAGCTGTAAATTTTCTTTAATTTTTGCTTTTGCACATTTGCAAATTTTTTCATTTAATGCATTCTTTTCTTCCAAATAATTAATTGCTCTTAATTGCATTGCTATCTTAAAAAATGATAATTCATATTTTTCTATATTATTGATTAAAACTTTATCTACCATTTACTCACATCCTATTTGTATAAACACAATCCGAGTAAAATGTTATTATAAATTACTAAACGGCAAATCAGCTTAATTTGCTCCACAGGAATTTCACCTCTTCGCTCTTTTACGAAATTACCTTCATTGTTTTAGACGGTTTTATCACGCTCGAACTGTGACTAGGTAAGAGTATCATTATGCTTATTATTATTCATCGCCTTATTAGTTGCTTCTAATATTTTATAATATAAGTATTTATCGCTCTATCTTTTTTAGATGTCTTGGCGTACCTATTAAACTGGCTCATAATAATAAGAATGTATTTAGTAATTTTTCCATATTTAATTTTTAGGGAAAAATATTCTCTTATTCCATAACGGAAAAATTTGATACTTTGTGCAACATTTTTTTCAAAATTATTTTTTCCCTATTCCATTAAGGAATAAATTGGCGTTTTGTAGGATAAAAATTAAATTTTTTTATTTTTAATATTTTTCTCCCTCACTTTTAGAAAGGAAAAATTGGGTGCTTTGTTAAAATTTTTATATATTAAATATTATATTTTCTCTTTATAATTATTATATTATAATATTATCTAAACTAATGAATTTATTTAAAATCCACTGATTTTCTTTAAACTCTCTATCATTTAGTAACTCATATGTGTTGTTATCATCAAAATTAATGATCTTATCAGGAATTACATTATACTCATTAGAATTATACCCTAATAATGAAATAATTAATTGTGATTGATTATTTATATTATCAAATATATAATCAATTAATCCATTCTTCCTTATATCATCTAACTCCGTATTTTGAGGGCTATCAAATACTAGAGGAAAATGTATTGCATCTTGATTAAATTTGTATTTAATCTTTAATAAGTTCATATACCATACAATAGTCGCAATACTCTTGCTACTTCCTCCAACTACATAATTCTTTCCAATATTTTCTATTTTAGAATCTTCTATTTCTTTTAAATTAAATTTAACCTTATCACTATGCATTAAAGAAAAATATTCATTATTGATTTCTTTTTTTAATTTATCATATTCTTTTTTCTTTTTATTATATTCTCTTATTTCTTCATCTATCTGGTTTAATTCTGTTTTTGTATCGCTCAAATCCACTAAGAATTTTTCTTTCATTTCATTAAAACCTTTATATTTCAAAATATCATCAATTTCGTTAGTATTTATGTTAAGCTTTTTCTCATATTCCTCTAAATTAGTTAATAAAAGTTCATAATCTTTCTGTTTATCTTCTAGTTCAGAATTTATTTTCGTTAGATTAATTTCTAATTCAGAACCAATTAAATATAAATCTTCTTTTTCATTGTACTTTTTTATTGTTATCTCTATGTTGTTTTCAACATGAGAATTACAGAAAGGACAAGTATGATTAACTATATCTTTAATTTCCTTATCAGCCTTTCTCTGCGATTCTTTTAACTCATTTAATGTTAAAATTAAATCCTCTTTATCATTTTTTAGTTTTATAATCTTATTTTTTACTTTATTTAAATTTTGTATTATATCAGTGTACTCTTCCTTATATTTTTCAGTTTCAATCTTTAAAGTCTCAATATTTTTGCAATAATCCATATTACTCAAATTACTTAACGTAACTTTTAGCATATTCTCAATTATGTCTTTCTTTTCTTGAAAAATTTTTCTTTTTTCATTACTTTTTTCAAGTTCCTTAATTATATTATAATATTCTTCATTAAATATTCCAAAGTGATAATATAATACATTATCTTTATATTTTGAATATTGTTCTAATTGGTTAAATGATGCAAACTTCGTACAATTCATACCATCTTGATCAACATAATTTAATAAATAGTTATATACTGGTGGTGTGATTTCTAATTTATCTTCTTGGCGATTAGGTAATTTCACAGCAAATCCAAATATTTTTTCAAGTTCTTTGGCTAACTCTTTTCTATCAATAGTTTGAAAAATCATTTCAAATTGTTCGTTTGTTAACTTAAACATTCTTGATTGTCTATACATATAATATATTTTGTTATCTATTTTAAATTTAACTATATATATTTTATTTGAATCTTGCCATTTATCATCAAATTTACAATCAGCTCCAAGTGTGTGATATATACTTTTTAGAACTACAGATTTTCCTTTTTTATTTCCATCATGTCTACTAGACGTAATTATATTTGTTCCTTCAGATAATTCTATTACCTTAGCTTTGTTTTCAGTCGGAGAAAAAATATATATTTTCTCTATAATCAATTTATTCATTATATAATCCCTCCTCATATTTTTCTAACATAATCATTACTAATACTCTTTTTTCTTCTTCTGTATATATTTTAGAAAATTTATTTTCAAACATATTAAAAACATTGTCAATAACTCTTTCTTCGCTATTATCCAATATTTCATTATTTTCTTCGATATATCTTAATATTTCATTACCTATATTTTGAATCTCTTTACTACTGCTTAAATATTGCAATATTTTTGCTACAGCTTTTTTCATATAAATTTTTTTCCTAACATTTGTTTCATATGTTTTTTCTATTTTCTTATTTACATTTTCTACTATTTCATTATCATATTTTATAAATTTTGAAAATAGATCTTCTATATAATTACTACCTATACCTTTTTTCATTATTAGTTCATCATAATTATCTGTTTCTAATTCATATTCTGCTTTTTTTGAAACTTCATCAATTAATAATTTATATAATACATTAGGTTTTCTAATTTCTATACTTTTTCCTTCAAATAAAGTTACTATTTCTCCTATAATTGCATTTTTTGGTTCTATTAAATCCATAGTTGTTTTTATGAAAAATACATTGTTAAAATCTATTTTCCCTTCGATTTTTAATTCTTGTTTTAAAATTTTTGTCATTTCATTTCTGTTTTTTTCATCTAATTCAATTAATTCTATTTTTTCTTTTTGATTGTATAGATGATTATTTAAATCTTTAAATGGTTTGTTTGAAACTATAGCTAATTTGATATTTTCAGGATATTCTGTGTTTTGTTTTATTTTATAAAGTGTTCCTAAAACCGAATTATTTTTATTACCAATATTGGTTATTTGTCGAAAAGTGTAGCCTTCTCCACTATTGTGTGTTTTAATTTGATAAAACTCAAATTTATCTTCTGTTAAATGAATTTCTATGTCGCAAACATAATCAAATACAACATTATACTCTATTCCATTTTTATATAGTTTTAACATTTTATGTACACCCCATAATAATTCATTTTTAAATCTATTTTTTGCCATTGCTCCAGATAGATCATGTGGTAATTTCATATAGTCACTTTTCAACAACTATTCACCCCCCTAATGAAAAAGCTAATTATAAATCATTTAAATATTTCCCCCATTACTCCATTTTTCATATCATTAATATTATAAATATTATCCATACTATCAAATGTTTCTCTTAAGTTATTTCTAGCAGAAATCCAACCCATTCCATCTGTAAACCAAACAAATTCAAATCCTACTACCTTATCCGCTTCTTCAGCAATCATTTTATAACTTCTTGCTGTTTCATTTAGTTTTGAACCACCTGAAGCATAGAAGTTCGTTTCTATACCATAAATACAATTATCTGTTTTTACAACAAAGTCAAATCTTTTTGTAGATGTATTTTTATTGCTTATAAAGGACATATCTAATTTCCATTTTTCTTCAATATCTTGTAAATACATCTCTTTAAAGTATGTTTCGTTCTTCTTAAATCCTGCTTTTTGAATAAATCTTTCAACCACATCTTCCATCAAGTGTCCACCACGATTTTTTCTAGCATTTGAATTTAATCCAGATTCTACTCCTAAAACATAATCATATAAATTATTAACTAAATGATTTTGTATTAAGTCAAACAAACCTGTTTCTTTCATAAAAATTTTGTATTGTTCTATACTATAGTTCATTTTCTTAAAATTATATTCAAATTTATTGCCATCGCTATCTAAAACAATTATTTCATATTGTCTAACTGCCAATAAAGTTGGAATACATTTTATAACTTCAGGATATTTGCTTACTAATTGTTCAAAATCTTTTTCTATATTTTTACTTCCAATTAGTGAATTCATCATATTTAATTCTATTTTATGTTCTTCTGCTTTTTTATATATTGTTTCAAAATCAATATAATACTTATAATCTGCAATGCTATCTGTAAAAGTTAATAGCCATTCATCAAAATTTCTTGTCATACTCATCTACTCCTTTATTTCTTGATACCTTCTTATAGATAAATCCAAATACTCTTTCGAATTATCTATTCCTATGTATTTTCTATTTAATTTTGTTGCTGCAATTCCTGTAGTACTACTGCCACAAAATGGATCTAAAATCAAATCGTTTTCATTAGTTGAAGATAAAATAATTCTCTCTAGTATTTCCAATGGTTTTTGTGTTGGATGTTTACCATTTTTCTTCTCAGATGGTTTTGTTAAACTAGTTGTCCAAACATCTTTCATTTGTTTATTATCATTTAATTCTTTCATCAAATCGTAATTAAACTTATATTTAACCTTTGGTAAATCTTTTCTAGCCCATAAAATTGTTTCTGTAGAATGAGTAAATGTTTTACAAGCAAGATTTGGTGGAGGATTTGTTTTCTGCCAAGTTATATTGTTTATAATTTTAAATCCTTCTTCTTCTAACGCCATTCCTATTGAATATATGTTATGCAATGTTCCGACTTATCCAAATTGTTCCGTTGTCTTTAAGTATTCTATAACATTCCTTAATCCAATTCTTGTTAAACTCGTGTTTTTCTTTTACACTTAACCCTTTATCCCATTTTCCTTTATTAACACTTACCATTTTTCCACCACTGCAAGTTATTCCATCATTTGATAAAAAATATGGTGGGTCTGCAAAAATCATATCAAATGTTTTTTCATCAAATTGTTTTAAAGTTTTAAAAGTGTCATTATCTATTAATTTGAAACTACCATCTTCAAAATAGAATTTTCCTGGATACATTCGTTATTCTCCTTATAGTTTGTTATAAGCAATTCAGAAATTTCTCCTCTACCTTGCGCTTTAGAATTTATCATTCTTTTTGCTGAAACTTCATTTATATTAAATCCTTTATAAATATCTTCAAAGAAATTATCTTCTTTATTCGTATTTTTAGGATTTGAATTGCTTAACATTAGTTTTGCATTTTTTAAGTCTAATTCTTTATAAAAATCTGCAAGTTCTTTTTGGTTTTCATCATTAAAATCTTCTTTTGTATAAGATGTAAATCCAGATGTTATTGATAATGGTCTATATGGTGGGTCAAAATATACAAAAGTATTTGTATCTATATATTTAATGCATTTTTTATAATCTCCATATTCAAACACTACATTTTGCAATAATTTTGATAAATTCCTTAAATTTTTCGCATCACAGATTGTTGGATTTTTGTACTTTCCACATGGTACGTTAAACTCTCCATTTTTATTTACTCTATATAATCCATTAAAACATGTTCTATTTAAAAATATAAATTCTGAAGCTCTTTTTACATCTAAATTATCTTCTATTTTATATGAATTGTATTCACTTCTAATTTTATAAAAATATTCTTGTCTATTTTCCAATTCTATATTTAAGAATTCTTTTTCTTTCTCATTTAGTTTCTCAATTAATGTTTCTACATCTTTTTTTATAACATTATAACAATTAATTAAATCCTTATTTATATCAAAAGCATAGGCTTCTTCTACATCATATTTTTGTAATATATCTATTAAAACCGCTCCACCACCTACAAATGGTTCGACATACTTTTTTATTGTTCCATTTTCTAATTCAAATGGGTAAAAGTTCGTTAATTGTGATATTAAACTTCCTTTTCCTCCTGCCCATTTTACAAAAGGTTTTATAACTTCCATTTTTTCCTCCAAAATTCTGTTTACACTATATCACATTTTTCATTTATTAACAACAAAATCCATCTAGTTTTTTTATTTTTTTAGTCAAAAAAATAGAAGATTACTCTCCTATTTCTTGGAATCATTTTTATCTTTTACTATTTTCATTTATTGCTTTATTTATTATTTCTTTAATATATTTATCTTTACCTAAAGTATACTGCTTTCTTTCATTTTTGTACTTATTATATAATTCTATTTTTAATTCTTCATAACGCTTTTTTTCGTCCTCATGTGAATTCATATAATCTCTAAACATAATAGATGTTATTCCATTCATATCACCAGTTTTATATACATGTATAAATGCTTTAACTTTTCCGTTTTCTTCTTTTCTAATTAAATAATCTCCACCCATAGTTGGTTCTTTTTTTACAGTATAAACTTCTCCTTCTACATTTAATTCTGTAAATTTTTTAAAATCGTCTAAATCATCTGTCTGTATTAAAATGTCTATAATTGGTTTAGATTTAATGTTTTTTATACTGGTACTTCCAACATGATCAATAGATGATATTCTATCTTTGTATATTTTTAGTAATTCTTCTTTTTCATCTTCATATATCTTTGTATAATCTTCTCTATAATCCATAATTTCCAAATATCCTCGTTTTAAACCAACATTATCCATCTTTATTACTCCTATTTTTAAATTCACTTATTTTGTATGTTATCTAATAATTGTATGTTCAAAATATCGCTCTTGAAATTCTACTAATGCATTAATTGCATCATCACTATAATTTTTACCATTAGGTACAATTATTAATTTATCATCATTGTCATTAGTTCTATGAATTATTGCTATACATTTACCTTTATAATGTTCTACAGGCTCAAACACGCCCAATAAATAACAATCCAATTCTTCACCATCACCACTAATTGTATTTGGAATAAATCCATAATTAACTGGATATATAAATCTATGTTTTGGATGCTTACTACCAAATGGTCTATCAATCTTTATATCTATGATTTTTCCAATATATTCTGCATTATTCATTTTCATATATCTATGCTCCTTAAATTTTTTTCATTTATTTTTATCAATGACTATATTATCATAAAATACAATTTTTCTCAACAAATTTTTGCTTATAAAAATACTAAAGTTTCCAATTTTTTATTTTTCAAAAGGGATTGGGATTTTATCCCATATTTTACATTTGTGTATATACAAATGTCTTGCTTGTTAGGACATAAAAATTTCAATATTTACATAATGTAGATTTTCGATTTTTAAAAAAATCAATCAAAAAATGCTCAAATTTTATCACTAAAACTCAAGCATTTTTAATCAATTTTATTTCAAAATTCCTAACTTTCTAAAGTAAAAATATGCGTCCATTCCACCTTTAAAATATATTTCATTTTCTTCAATTTCTTGCAATTTATAATTCAAAACTATAATTTTTGAAAGCATTTTGCACTCTTCTTTTGATAGTCCATTTTCTATATCTGCTTCATCAAAAATCTTTTGAATATTTATATTATTATCTAAAATATTATGCAACTTTTGTTGTGTATTTTTATATTCTAAATTGCTATTTTTTAGATACATTCTCACATCTTCTATACTCTCAAAAAAGTCATCTTTATATGCTTCAAAAAATGGTATAAATCTGTCATCTTCTTTCATTTTCATTCCCCATTTCTTAACAAAAAATTAGTTCTTTTTCAACAATTTCTTCTGCGATAATTTTAAAATTATTCATCAATTTTACCCATTCCATTTGATTATTTTCTTTTAATTTTTCTGTTACATTTTCTTTTTTACACATATTCTCAACTAATATTTTTACTTGTTCTTTTGCCTCTTTTAAGGCTGCCTCTTTTACTTTGGCATCGTCAAATTTTCCTTCTACCAGACCATTTAGTCCATGTCCTTCTCGGTTTCCTCCGATTTCTACAAGGTTCACGCGCTTTGTCTCTCCCGGTTCAAAACGCACTGCCGTTCCGGCAGGAATATCCAAACGCATACCATAAGCACGTTCTCTTTGAAATTTTAATGCTTTATTTACTTCAAAGAAATGATAGTGTGATCCCACCTGGATTGGGCGGTCCGCAGTATTGGTCACTTGAATCTGTGCCGTATCTTTTCCTGCATTCAGCTCAATTTCTCCTTCTTCCGGTAATAACTCTCCCGGAGTTACTTTTCCATTTCCAATAATAGGATTATGTACAGTTACCAGCTTTGTTCCATCTGGGAAAGTTGCCTCTAACTGTATTTCATGTATCATTTCCGGAACACCGTCCATAACATCATCTGCGGAAAGCATCTGTGTTCCCATGCTCATGAGTTCTGTTACGCTGTGTCCATCCCTTGCTAACTCTAACAATTCGGAGCTGATATAAGCAATTGCCTCCGGATAATTCAGTTTCAGCCCCCGCTCTTTTCGTTCTTTTGCCAATGTTCCCGCAAGATGAAGCATCAACTTGTCTGTTTCTCTTGGTGTTAAATGCATGTATCTTCCTCCTTACTTTTTCTTTAATACTTTTATGAAAATATAT
>MNRR01000003.1 GCA_001916055.1 Clostridium sp. 28_12 | reverse complement strand
TTATAACTTAAGGAGGATTAAAATTATGTTTTTAAAATGTATCTTTTTAGCCTTATCCGCAAGTATAGATGCTTTAGGTCTTGGAATTACATATGGAATAAAAAAGACTAAAATGTCTAGACCAGGTAATATAATAATTTTTACAACATTATTTTGTCTATCTGGGCTTTCTGTATTCATAGGGCATTATATTTCTGTATTATTTTCGCCTACTGTTTCTGCAATATTAGGTTCTTCTCTTTTAATATTACTTGGAATTTACAATATTTTTAAATCCCAAAATAATGCTTCTACAAATTTTGATACAGATGGTTCTAATTACATTGATGCCAAAGAAGCTTTTATTTTAGGTTTAGCTGTTGCTGTTGATGCTTCTTGTGTTAGCTTAGGTTCTGGAATGATCGGTATTGGAGGGGTTATCTTACCATTTTTAATGGCTGTTTTCCACACTTTTTTCGTTAATTGTGGAAATCTTGTTGCTAATAATATTGTTCAAAAATTTACTATCTCTTCTAAGCTTCTCTCTAATCTATCAGGAATAATTTTAATTTTTATAGGCTTCTTTAGATTACTAGCTTAAATTGGAGGTTTTTAATATGATATTTAATTGTATTTTGTTGGCCTTGTCTGTTAGTATTGATTCTTTAAGTATTGGTATTAGCTATGGCATAAAGAAAACTAAAATTAATAATATGAGTAATATTATCCTGTTTGCTATATCATTTTGCATTACTTGTGGTTCTATATTTTTAGGGCATTATATTTCTGCTTTGTTCTCTCCTACTACTTCAACCATCCTTGGTTCTTCTTTTTTAGTTATATTGGGCATTTATAATATTTATAAAACTATAAATGCTCCTTTAACTGATTACGATATTGACCATTCTAACAATATTGATACTAAAGAAGCTCTTTTTCTTGGTTTAGCTCTTTCTATTGACTCTGCTTGTGTTGGCATTGGCTCTGGTATTATTGGTATTAATGATATTGTTTTACCTTTTTTTGTATCTTCTTTTCAACTTGCTTTTCTTAATTGTGGTAATTTAGTTGCTAATAGTATTGCTAAATATGTTAATGTTTCTGAATATGCTCTTTCTATTTTTTCTAGTATTATTTTGATTTTGGTTGGAGTGTTTAGAGCTATCTAAAAAGATTTAAGAATTTCTGCTCAGAAATTCTTAAATCTTTTATTTTATACTATATATAAATTACTTAAACCTAATAATATTACTCTTATCAATATTACTATTGTTATTATTGCAATTATTAAATTTCTAACTGCTTTTCTATCTCTACTTTTCTTTATATATTTTATAGTTCCTATAATAATAGTTATTATTGCTGCAATAGGTAATAACACCAAAAAAATTGCATTAACAAATATATTATGCCTCTCAAGTGGTTCTATAACTCCATACTCTGGTACTATATCTCCATCCGATAGAGCATATATTTTATTAGCAAATTTCACTAAATAAATTCCTATTATCGTAAAAATCCCAACAATTTTTTTTATAAATTTTCTCATAAACTTCCCCTTTTTATTTTTCGTAAATCATCTTATATGTGCATTTACTTTGGCAATTATTTTCAAAGTTCCATGTATGGAAAGCGCCACCTTGGCAATATTCCCACTCTTTACACTTTTGACACTCATCACATTTGGTTCGTTCTTTATTTCTAAACTCTTTGTATTTATTTTCCCAAACATTTCTGAAATTATCTCTTTTTATATTTCCTTGAATAAACTTTGGTAACCTAGGAACATTAGGACAAACAAATAAATCTCCATTATACAAAATACTTGCAATACTTATTCCTGTTCTACAATAAAAAAATTGTGGTCTTACTTCTTTTTCATATTCCATTCCTAAAAATCCTGGGCATCCATACTGTATATCCATTTTCTTATTTTTCTTATTAGCTTTTATAAAATCTAATATTTTTCTTATATCTTCTCCATTTAGCAACAAGCCTTGATTTTCATTTGCTCTTCCTATAGGGTCCATAGAAACTAACCTCCAAGAATCTATTCCTAAGCTTAACATTATATTATAAAGTTGTTTAATTTGATTGATATTTTCTTTATGAAATACAGTTGTAACTTGAATTATTTTTAAGAAATTAGCTTTTTTTAGCTTTTTTATATTATCAATTATTATATTATATGAATTAGGTACCCCTCTAAATTTATTATGTGTTTCTTCTAATCCATCAATACTTATAGAAATACTTTCCATATTGGCTTTTCTCAATTTTTCTATATTCTCATCATTTAATAATATTCCATTTGAAGTCATTCCCCATCTAAATCCAAGTTCATTTGTAGCATATTCCATAACCTCACATAGGTCTTTCCTCATTAAAGGTTCTCCACCAGTTACATCTATCCATATTTTAGTAGCATCCATATCTTGAGAAATTTGTTTAAAAGCATTTTTTATTTCTTCTGTCGTTAATTCTCCTTCATATTTTCTTTTTTCTGCACTACTTCCGCAATGTTTACATTTAGCATTGCATGTTAGTGTACACTCCCAAAACAAATCAATAAGCCTATGTTCTTGTAGTTGATTTTCTTTATAAGTTTTATATATTTCTAATTTTCCTAGTTTATATATTTGTTTTAACATTTTTTCTCTCCTATTTCAACTTCATAGAAAGCAATTTAGAAATACCTTTTTCCTCCATTGTAACACCGTAAACTGTATCAGCCGCTTCCATAGTACCTTTTCTATGAGTAATAACTAAAAATTGTGTATCTTTAGCAAATTTCTTTAGATATTCAGCATATCTGTAAACATTAACATCATCAAGTGCGGCCTCGATTTCATCAAGTACACAGAAAGGTGCTGGATTAATTTTTAAAATTGCAAACAATAGTGCAATTGCTGTAAAAGCTTTTTCTCCTCCTGAAAGTAAAGTCATATTTTGAAGTTTCTTTCCTGGTGGTTGAACTGTTATATCTATTCCGCACTCAAGAATATTTGTTTCATCAGTTAAAGTTACTTCTGCCATACCTCCACCAAATAGTTCTTTAAATACCTCTCCAAAGTTTTTATTAATAACTTCAAATTTTTCTTTAAATTGTTTTCTCATAGTTTCAGTCATGTCTTGAATTACATTTCTCAATTTAGCCATTGTTTCATCTAAATCAAGTCTCTGTTCACACATAAAGTCATATCTTTCTTTTTGATTTTTATATTCTTCTATTGAATCAACATTTACACTTCCCAGTTCTTTAATGTTTGTTCTTAACACATTTACTCTTCTTTGTGTTAATGCTATATTTTCAGGTTTCTGATAATTTCCTGCATTATTAGGTGTTAATTCATACTCTTCCCACATTTTATTAATAATTTCTGTAATATCTTCTTCAGCTTTTGTTTTCTTAACCTCAAGTTTAGTTATTTGAGCTTTTAGTTCTTCAATTGTTTTAAATTGTTCTGTTTGCTCGTCTTCCTTTTTAGTTAACTTTTCATTTTTTTCTATTCTTTCTTTTTTTAGTTTTCCTATTGCATCTCCACTATTAGAAACTTTTGACTTTATCTTTTCTATCGCTTGTTTTGTATCTTCTATCTCAGTTTTTAATATCTCATTTTCTTTATCTGCGTTTTCTATTTGTAATTTTTTGTTTTCTTTGTTTTTGCTATGTGTTTCAATTTCCTTTTGAATCATTTCTGTTATTTCTTGAATTGAAACTTCACTTTCATTAAATGAAGAAACTGATATCTTTAAATTTGTGATATCAAAATTTAAATCATCAATATATTTTTGACTGTCTTTATTGGCATTTGAAAATTCATCAATTATTTTTTGGTCTTCTTCATTTTGCTTATTCATATTTTCTATTTGTTTTTCATTTGCCTCTTTACTTGCTACTGTCTCCTTTTGACTTTCAGCAGTTCTATTTTTTTCTTGTTTTAATTTTTCTATTCTTTTTTGAATTTGTTCTATATTTTCATCAATTGAAATTACTCTTTGCTTTTCTGTTGCATATGTTATATCTGTCTCTTGCAATTGCTTTTCTAATGCTTGTATTTCCTCAATAATGTCTTCTGATGAATTTACATATTCCTCTTTATCTTTCTCTGATTTTTGAATTTGTTCTTTTAATTTTTTTAGCTCTTTTTCAAGTACTTCTATTTCTCTGCTTCTTCCTAAAATATTTACAGTCTTCTTTGCTACTGAACCACCTGTGATAGCTCCTGATGGATTTATTACATCACCTTCTACTGTTATTATTCTAAATGAATAATTATTTTCTTTAGCTAGATTTATGGCATTTTGCATATTATCTACTACAGCAGTTCTTCCAAGCAAATTTAAAATAATTTGTTCATACTTTTTGTCAAATTTTACTAAATCAGCAGCAATTCCTATAACACCTATTTTTTTGCCTTTTATATTTTCAACTTTCTTACCTTTTACAGAAGTAATTGGTAAAAATGAGGCTCTTCCTAAATTATTTTTTCTTAGATGTTCTACTAATTTTTTCGCATCTTCTTCTGTGTCTGTAACTATATTTTGTAAACTTGCTCCTAAACACATTTCTATCGCTGTTTCATATTCACTTGGCACTGAAATTATATTTGCTAAAACTCCATGCATTCCTTTTCCAAGTTCTTTTATTTTTTCACAGTCTATTAATAGTAACTTAACACTTTTTATATATCCTTCTTTTTCTTTTTCTGTTTCAATCAGGAAGTTATATCTTGATTGTTTCATTCTCATCTCATTTGTATTATTTACTATTTGTGAATCATATTCTTTAATTTTGTCACTTATCTCTTCTCTTTTGTTGTCTATTTCTTCTATAGACTTTAGAATTTTATTTCTTTCTGATTCTATTTCATTAAAACTTTTAACTATATCTTCTCTTTTCATTCTTGTTCTATCAAGTTCTAATATATTATTATCAACTTCATTCTGGATTTGCTTTTGTCTTTTTTCAGCATTTTCTATATTTGCTGTTTGTGTACTTATTTCCGCCTGTAGTTCATATTTCTTATCTATATTTTCTTCTACTTGTTTTTTTAATTTTTCTATTTCTATTTCTTTACTGCTTAATTTCTCTGTTAGTTTTTTTAATTCTTCTTCTTTTTCTTTTAATTCATTTTCAAATTGTTCTTTATTCTGTTTTAAATTGTCTTTTTTAGATTGTTTTTGTTCAATTTCTTGTTTTAAAGTTTCAATCTTTTCTTCTAATTCTACAATCTCTTTTTGATATTGTTTTGTATTTTCTATATTGTTAGAGATTTTTGCTTCTGCAACATTTATATTTGAATTTAACTTCTCTATCTCTTTTTCACTTTCAAATCCAAGATTTTGCATTTCTTCTATTTTAGTCGTAATTTCATCAATACTATCTTTTAATTCTTCTTTTAATATTTTTATCTTTTCTAATTTGCCTTCTTCTTGATTTAGTGTTGAATTCATTACTTCTTCATCTTCTGTAAATTCTTCTAAAGATTTTTTAAGCTTTTCTATATTATATAAAAATAATCCTACTTCTATATTTTTTAACTCTTCTTTTAAATTCAAATACTTTTTGGCTTTTTCAGCTTGTTGTTGTAATGGCTCTAAATTACTTTCTATTTCTGATAATATGTCATTTATTCTTAATAAATTTAGCTTTGTTTGTTCAAGCTTTCTTTCTGTTTCTTCTTTTCTTGTTCTGTATTTTACAATCCCTGCCGCTTCTTCAAATATATGTCTTCTATCTTCTGATTTATTGCTTAATATTTCGTCAATTTTCCCTTGACCTATTATTGAATATCCATCTCTCCCGATTCCTGTATCCATAAATAATTCTAATATATCCTTTAGCCTACATGGTGCTTTATTTATGTAATAGCCAGTTTCTCCACTTCTGTATATTTTTCTTGTTACAGTAACTTCTGAATATTCTATTGGCAAACTTCCATCAATGTTATCAAATACTAATGATGCTTCTGCAAAACCTAATGATTTTCTACTTTGTGTTCCTGCAAATATGATGTCTTGCGTTTTGGCCCCTCTAAGTGATTTCATACTCTGTTCTCCGAGTATCCATCTTATGCAGTCTGATATATTACTTTTCCCAGAACCATTTGGACCTATTACGCTTGTAATTCCTGGCATAAATTCTAATACTGTTTTATCTGCAAACGATTTGAATCCTTGCATCTCTAATCTTTTTAAATACATGTTTCTCACCTTTCTTGCTGTATTTTATCGTAAAATGTAAAAGTAGTCAATAGTTACTGTTACTATTGACCACTTTGTAAATCTACTTCAAAATAGAATTCAACTCCCTTTGGTTTATTTTTAACACCATAATCATTTCCATAATTATTCATAATAGCTCTAACAATAGATAATCCTATTCCACTTCCACCATCATCTCTATTACGGGCTTCATCAGCTTTGAAAAATCTATTCCAAATACGATTTAAATTTTCTTCTGAAATATTCTCGCCAGTATTAAATACTGTTACTCTTGCTTTTTGTTTATCCTGCAAAACTACATTTGTAATTTTTATATACTTTTCTCCATCAACATCTTTTACATGTTTTATTGCATTAGTTAGATAATTAGTTATTATTTGGCTAAGATACATATCATCTGCAAAAACATCTATCTTGTCAGGAGTTTCAAATATAACTTCTGTTTGTTTTTCATCAATCATTACTTTAGAAGTTCGTACAATTTCTTTCTCCAATTCAACAATATTAAATGTTCTATTGTTAAATTCTCTTTTTTCATATTCAAGTTTTGTTAATTCAATTAGCTGTCTTACCATTTTGTCCATTTTATTTGTTTCATCTAATATTACTTCTGCATAAAATTTTCTGCTTTCTGGGTCATCATTGACATTTTCTAACAGACCTTCACTATATCCTTGTATTAATGCAATAGGAGTTTTTAATTCGTGAGAAACATCTGAAATAAAGCTTTTTCTCATTTCATCGATTTTAGATTTTTTCTCAATATCTCTCTCTAGTTCAATATTGGTACTCCTTAATTGGTTAATTGTTGTTTCGAGCTTGTCAGACATCATATTTATACTTTCTCCAAGTTCATTAATTTCGTCATCATCATCTGTTACTGCATATTTATGGCTAAAATCTAAGTTTGCCATCTTTTTTGCAATATTATTTAATTCTGAAATTGGACTACTAAATGTTTTAGAAATATATATTATTGCAATCCCACCTACAATTATTACAATTCCTGCTATTAAATATAGAAATCTATTAGATATTCTAACACTTTCCTGTATTGAAGATATTGGTATTCTTATATATACTCCATATCCATTATCTAATTTCCCTGATAGCAATATATAATTTGCACTTGTTTCTGTATCTTTAATATTTCGTATCTCTAATTTATCTGTTTCTTCTAATACTTTATATTCTTTTTGCTTATTAATTCCCCAAAAATCTATAATTACTCTTATATTTGACAAAAAGTCTTTGTTTGATAAATATACTGCTTTATCATTTTCATCTTTTATTATAATATCAAAATTATTTTTTATTGCAACTCTATCCAGTTCATCTTTAAAATTTGTTGCTGGATTATCAGAATTGTAATAATCATTAATATTATTATAAAGTGATTTTAATTGATTACTTTTAGTATATTGATAATATTTTTCTAATACAAAACTATTTACTAATATTAAGAACAATATTATTGACAAAACTACTATACACATTATAAAAAATAATTTTCCTCTAACCGTCTTTGCTTGTTTTGATAGTTTTACCACTTTCAATTCCTCATTTCTTTATTTCGAATTTATATCCTATTCCTCTAATTGTTTCAATATATTTTCCTTTTTTCCCTAGTTTGTGTCTAATTTTTTTTATATGACTATCTATTGTTCTCCATAATAATCATAGTTCCAGACATTATTTAAAATTTTATCTCTTGAAAGTGCTATATTTTCATTATCTAATAAATATTTTAGTAATTCATATTCTCTTAAACTCAAGTCTATTGGCTTACCATCAACTTTTACAGTTCTTCCTTCTTGATCTATTGCTATTCCATCATAATCTTTTATTTCTTTTGTATCTCCATATGTTCTTTTTAAAATTGCTTCAACTCTTGCAACTAAAATTTTAGGACTAAATGGTTTTGAAATATATTCATCAACACCTAATTCAAATCCAAATAATTCATCTTGTTCTTCTCCTCTTGCAGTTAACATTATTACAGGTACATTTGAGTCTTGTCTTATTTTTCTAAGTACAGACCATCCATCAAGTTTAGGCATCATTACATCTAATAAAATTAATTTTATCTTATTTTTATTTTCTTCAAATACTTCTATTGCTTTTTCTCCATCTTCTGCTTCTAATATTTGATACCCTTTAGCAGACAAGAAGTCTCTCAAAAGCTTCCTCATTCTTGATTCATCATCAACTACAAGAATATATGTTCCTTCCATTTT
Organism: Clostridium sp. 28_12; assembly: GCA_001916055.1. Classification (GTDB taxonomy): domain Bacteria; phylum Bacillota; class Clostridia; order TANB77; family CAG-508; genus CAG-269. The sequence continues at coordinate 14,472 of MNRR01000003.1, read as the reverse complement.
ATTTCCTCCATTAAAGTTTACTTTAGTTCTATTATATATATTGTATATGTTTTTTTTGTGAAGAATTAGTTATTTTTTACGTATATAGTTTGTGTATTATATGCTAATTGAACTTTTTCTTTTTCAAATATTGACATTATTGCATAATTTATTTCTTCTTTATGTTTTAAATATTCCATATATGCAACTACATTCATATATACCTGTACAGCTAGTTCATATCCATTATCAGAAATCTCTTGAATTCTGATAATTTGACTATTATCCTGTATTATATCCTCTCTACTTTTTAGCATGTCTTCAATTTTTTTTCTTACTTTTTCTACCTTTTCGATTGGTGTATCTAATTCAATTGTAAATTTCATATAATATCTTCTTTTTTCTATTTCACTATAATTAATTATAGCAGTCTCTGCCATTTTAGAATTCGGAACATGTAATATTGAACGATCTAAAGTCCTTATACTTGTACTTCTAAATCTTATTTCTTGTACACTTCCTTCATATTCTCCAACTTTTATATAATCTCCGACTTTAAATGGTCTGTCAAGAAATATAGATATTCCTCCAATCATGCTTTTTGCAGTATCTTGTGCAGCAAGTGTTATTACTACCCCACTTATTCCTAGTCCTGTTATTAATCCACTTATATTATATCCAAATTCGGAGATAATCATAAAACCTGCTAATATATATACTCCTATTCTTACTGTTCTTAATATTGTATTCATTGTTACTTTATCAATTTCTTTAGAACTTTTATCTCTTATTTTTGAAAATATTACATTCTTTTCATTTAAACCTTCGCTAAATGCTTTAGCAACAAATAATATCATCGATATTTTTAATATTTTTTCCATCATTCGTTCTGCTTGTGAACTAAATGTTATAATATCTTTTACCCTGCTTAATGCAATATATATTCCTATAAATGTAAATATAGTTTTTAGTGGTAAATAAAACGGATTTTTCTTTATTGCTTTTTTCCTTTGTTTTTTTAATGTGAACATTTTTATGATTAATATTGCAACTGCAGAACTTAATATTCTAAATCCTAATACTATTCCTATGGCAATTGCTATTTGTATTATTGTATCTATATCCATATTTTCCTCTTTCTTTTCTAAAAAAAACTGTCGAATACAACAGTTTTTTAGTTTAGTTCATATAATCTCTCAATTTTTTACTTCTGCTTGGATGTCTTAATTTTCTTAATGCTTTTGCTTCTATTTGACGTATTCTTTCTCTTGTTACATCGAATTCTTTTCCTACTTCTTCTAGCGTTCTAGCTTTCCCATCTTCTAGTCCAAATCTTAATTTAAGTACTTTAGCTTCTCTTGGTGTTAAAGTATTCATAACTTCTTCTAGTTGTTCTCTTAAAAGAGTATATGATGCAGCATCATGTGGTGCTGGTGAATCTTCATCTTGGATAAAATCTCCTAAATGACTGTCATCTTCTTCTCCTATTGGAGTTTCCAAAGATACAGGGTCTTGTGCTATTTTTTGAATTTCCATTACTTTTTCTACTGACATATCCATTTCTTTAGCTATTTCTTCTGGTGTTGGTTCTCTACCTAATTGTTGTAATAAGTGTCTTGATGTACGAATTAGTCTGTTTATTGTTTCTACCATATGAACTGGTATTCTTATTGTTCTTGCTTGGTCTGCTATTGCTCTAGTTATAGCTTGTCTTATCCACCATGTTGCATAAGTACTAAATTTGAATCCTTTTGTATAATCAAATTTTTCAACTGCTTTTATTAATCCCATATTTCCTTCTTGTATTAAATCTAAAAATAGCATTCCTCTTCCTACATATTTTTTGGCAATACTTACTACTAGTCTTAAATTTGCTTCTGCTAATTCTTGTTTTGCTTCTTCATCATTATTTAAAATTCTTTTTGCAAGTTCTAATTCTTTTTCATATGAAAGTAATGGTATTTTTCCTATTTCTCTTAAATACATTCTTACTGGGTCATCAACACTAATTCCTTCAAAGCTATTATCTGTTATTTCATCTAATTTTAGTTCTTCAACTTCTTTTAAATCATCAACATCTGGTTCTTCTTCAAAATCATCATTTAAAAGTGAAACTCCCATTTCTTCAAATGCATCAAATACTTTGTCTATTTGCTCTGGATTTGTATTTTCTAATTCTTTTGCTAATTCTCCATATGTTATTTTTCCACTTTCTTTAGCTTTTTTTACTATTTTACTTACTTTTTCCGCTTCTGTCATTTTTTCATCAGATTCTGTTTTGTTATTTGTTTTTTCTTTTTTTATTTCTTCTATAAGCTTTTCTTTCTTTGCATTCTTTTCATTTTCTGCAAAGTTATCCAATTTCATTTCAACTTGGTTTTCATCTTTCTCTTTTTTCACGAAGAATTCCCCCTACCTAATTTTTGACAACGCAATTATTACATTACTTAGTTCTTTCCCCAATTGCGTCTTTTTTTGTGCGTCTTGTTCTATTTCTAATTGTTTTAAAATTTCCCTTTTTCTGTTTTCTAAACGCTCTTTTTCATATTTTGTTAAAATATCTTCTACTGCTTTATCTACATCTTCTATTTCAAAGTCTGTTGCCATTAACATTGTTATATGGCTCTGCATTGTTTCATCAAATGTGTCTATAAGTTTGTTTATATTACAATCTTCTTTTTCTAATTCATTATACAATTCTTTGGCTATTTTTTTGTTTATTTCGCTTCTAAAATCTTCTGGTTTTATTTTTTCTTTAATTTTTTGAAAAATATTATTGTTATTTTCTAATAATATTGCTATTATTGTATTTTCTCTTCTTTGTAAATCTTCATCAATAATATCATCTTTAATTTCAATTTCTACACGTTTTACCTCTTTTGTATTACTCTGTAATACTTTATCTGTTTTATTTCCTGCATATATTAGTTTATTTACTTCTGCATATATTGCTTCTTTTGAAATATTATAACCTTTTGCTATTTTTTCTATGTATATTTCTCTTTCCATTGTGTTTTCAACTTTTGAAAGTATTTTGGCTATTTCATTAAGAAATTTTATCTTATCACTAGTATTATCAAGATTTAAATCTTTTTTTAAATTTTTTACTGTAAATTCAACTAATGAAATTGCATTATCCATTGCAAGTCTAAATCTACCTTCTCCAAATTTAACAATATATTCGTCAGGATCTTTTGCACCTTCTATTTGTAACACTCTCATGTCACATCCCATTTTTTGCAATATTTTCATTGACCTTTCTATTGCAGTTTGACCTGCTCCATCTGCGTCAAATCCTAATATTACTTGTTCTGTGCTCTTTCTTAGTAGCCATCCCTGTTGCTCGGTTAACGCTGTTCCTAGTGCTCCAACTACATTTGTTATCCCTCTTTGATGTAATGATATAACATCCATATATCCTTCTACTATTAATAACTTTTTAGCAGATTCTTTTTTGGCTACATTTAATCCAAATAAGTGTCTTCCTTTACTGTATACTACATTTTCTGGTGAATTTATATATTTAGGTTGCGGAAATTTAGGGTCTTTTATTTTTGAGTCATCTAATATTCTTCCGCCAAAAGCAATTACTTTTCCTCTTGCATCACAAATTGGAAACATTAGTCTTTCTCTATATCTATCTATATATGTTCCATTTGCATTTTTATTAACTAAGCCTGATTTATATGCTTCTAGTGTTTCTCTATTCATTTTTCTTTTTTTTACATATTCTTGTCCGATTTTTGCAACTGGTTTGTACAAATTCTGATGATAAAATTCTGCTGCAAATTCATTTACTTTGTATACTTTTGCTTTTAGTTCATCTTTAGCTGCATCGGCACTATTTTCATATGTTGGTAATTGTATATTTGCTCTCTCCGCTAATTGTTCTAATGATTCTTTAAATGTTATTCCTTCTATTTTCATTAAAAATGTGTAAACATTTCCTCCTACCCCACAACCAAAACAGTGAAAAATCTGTCTATCAGGTGATACTGAAAATGATGGGGATTTCTCGCTATGAAATGGGCATAGTCCAAAGTAATTTCTTCCTTTTCGAGTTAAATGTACATATTGTGATATGATATCTACTACATCATTATTTTGTCTTACTTCTTCAATTATCTCATCACTATATCGCATCATTTTCCTCCATTCTACACATAATAGTACATAATAATATTATTCGACGAATTTTACATAATTCCCTCTTTTTTATGTGTTTTTTTTATATTACGGTTAAAAGGGAACATTTACTGTTCCCACTCTCTATTCTACTATTTCAAAATCTATTCTTCTTAATGCTTTATTTGCATCTGCAACTCTAATTTTAACCTTGTCGCCTATTTTATATATTTTATTTGAGTGCTCTCCTATTGCTTCTCTTCTTTCTTCGTTATATATAAAATATTCGTCACCTAATGTTTCATATCTAATTAATCCTTCAATTGTATTTTCTAACTCAACAAAAATCCCAAAGTTTGTAATTGAAGAAATGATTCCCTCATATTCTTCTCCTATTTTATTTTCCATATATTCTGCTTTCTTTATATCTTCTGCTTCTCTTTCAACTTTTGTTGCTGTTCTCTCTCTTTCTGAACAGTTTTCAGCTCTTTTTTCTGCTCTCTTTTCATATTTTTTTATCCAAAACTCATTTACCATATAGTCATTTTCTAAGTACTTAGATATTATTCTGTGTATAAATAAATCTGGATATCTTCTAATTGGTGACGTAAAATGACAATAGTATTTACTTGCAATTCCAAAATGTCCTTTATTTTCTGCTTCATATTTCGCAACTCTTAGTGTTCTTAATATAATATTTGATACAACCTTTTCTGTTTCTTTTCCTTTTACATCATCTAATATTTTTGCAAACTCATTGGGATATATAATATCTTCTTTTGAAATTTTTATTTTATACCCAAAGTTATATAATACTTTATTTAAATCTTTTACTTTGTCCAAATCTGGTGCTTCATGGTTTCTGTATATAAATGGTGCTTGTAACCAATAAAATTTTTCTGCAACTGTTTCATTTGCAGCTAGCATAAATTGCTCTATTATTTCATTAGAAAAATATGTCTCGTATTTTTGAACATCTATTGCGAAGCCATTCTCTATCTAAATTTAAATATCCATTCTCTTTTCTCTTATTTTTTAAAATTGTTGCAAGTTCTGCCATTAATTCAAAGTCTTTAATATATTTTTCATATTTCTTTAATATTTTTTTATCTGATTTATCTAAAATTTTCTGAACATCTGTATAATTCATTCTTTCTGTTACATTTATAACTGCTTTATATATATCAGAATTCACTATTTTAGCTTTTGGAGTAATTTCCATTGAACATGAAAGTGTGTATCTATCTTGTCCTGCATTTAAACTACAAATTCCATTTGACAGTTCTCTTGGCAACATTGGAATTACACGTCCTAACATATAGATACTTGTTCCTCTTAAATATGCATCTTTGTCTAGCTCACTTTTTTCTCTAACATAATAACTAACATCAGCAATATGAACATCAAGTTTGTAATTACCATTTGATAATTTTTCAACATGAATCGCATCATCTAAGTCTTTTGCATCTTCGCCATCAATAGTAAAAATGATATCTTTTCTTAAATCCTTTCTATTTTGAATGTCTTTTTTATCTATTTCATTCCCAAAACTTTTGGCTTCTGCTACAACTTCTTCTGGAAACTTATATGGTAATTCATATTGTTTTATTAATGATAGCATGTCTACACCTGCTTCATTTACTCCTCCTAATACTTCAATTATTTTTCCTTCAGCATTTTTTCCTTTTTTAGGATATTGTGTTATTTTTACCATAACTTTGTGATTGTTTCTTGCCTTACCCCAATTCGATTTTGATATAAATATGTCTGTTCCAAAATTTTTGTCATCAGGAACAACAAAGCCAAAATTTCTACTTTTTTGAAATGTTCCTACTACAGTATCTTTTTCATGTCTAATTATTTTTACTATTTTTCCCTCTGCCTTTTTATCCTTTTCTTTATTAGCTTCTTGCAAAATCTCAATACTTACAGTATCTCCATTTAAAGCATTTAATGAATTTTCTTTTGCTATATATATTTCCTCTTCTTGTTCTTCAATTTTCACAAATCCATATCCTTTTTGATTTTTTCTATATATTCCAATTTTATTTTCTTTTTTCATTATTTCCTCCATTACACCAAAAAAGAACAGTTAACATGAACTGCCCTTTTACGCTATGTATATTATTGAAAGCACTATTACTACAATAAAAAATGCTATTCCTAATATAATTGTCCATCTTTTTTGTTTTCCTTCTTTTGTTCTACCTTTATTTTTTTCAAAGAAGTTATTTGTTGATGAACCTGTAATTGTTGAAGATAATCCAGCATCCTCTTTAGATTGGATTAGCGCTAATGCTGTTAAGGCAAAGCATATTATAAAAAGTATCACTGTTAATATTATTTTTATTACTTGCATTTAGTATTCCTCCTAACGGTTTTCTTTACACTTGAATATTTTACCACATAATTCCTAGAAAATCAATGCTAATACATTAAAAATCACAAGTTTTATCATAATTCCAATAAATAAGCTACAATTTGTACTTTTTATGCAACTTTTATTTAATTCTTCAAATCCATGATAAATTTTATCAATTTCAGAATTATCTATATATTTTGATTCCTGCATATATTCTCTTGCTAAAAATTGTGCTTTTATCATTGCATCATTTTCTAAAAAAACTCTTATCACATAATATATAAAACTTAAAATCAAAAAAATATTTGAATACATAATTTCATTTGATAGTTTTTTGCAAACTGTAAGTATACATATAATAATGAAAAATACTAAATATATATTAGAAAATATAAAATTAAATATTAACATTTTTTTATCTTGTATTGAATGTAAGCATTCATGAGCTACTGTTTGAATTCTGGTAAAACTCTCATGTGTATTTCCAATTGTTATTTTGTCTTGAATCGCTATATATAATGTAGCTTCTGAGTTTTCATTTTCTTCTATTTGGGTAGTGTTATTTCCTAACTTTTTTAAAATTTGTTCACATATTTCTTTATTTGTTGGTAATTTTTTTGCTATTTCATTTAACTCTTTATTTAATGCAATAGCTTTTAATTCTTTTATTTTCACATTCATCATTGAATATATTACAATAATAGCTATTATCGTTACAATAATTATAATTAGTTCCATTTTTATTCCTTTCTTTTTATGTCCCTAATTACATTATAAAATCAATTCATTTATTTTATTAAACTTTGGATTGCATTTCCAATAATTTTATTTACATCTGCAATCATTATATTAAATTTCATTTCAGCATCAAAATATTTACTTGCTTCTTGATTTTGTATTAGTTCTCCATACAATTCTTGAACATGTCTCATTTTGTTTTCATCATCTTTGCCTGTTTGAATCGCTATTATTTGAGCCTCATATCTTGCTTTTTCGAATTCCTCTATTTTTGATTTCAACTCAAAATTTAAGTTAATTGCTTGTTTTGCCATCTGATATGTAATAAATTCTTCTGATTGTTTTATTTCTTCTGCTAATTTATTTGCTGTATCATATACGTTCATACTTAATTCATTCCTTTCTTAAAGCATAAATCCTGTTGAAAAGTTGTAATTATTTTTGACATTTTCCTCTATTATAAACAAATAGCTGCATATTTATTTTATATGCAGCTCTGTTTTGCTTTAGGCATATGCTTGACGTTTTCTGAAAGATAATAAATTTGTAATTTCTTTCTCTGTCCCTTTGGCTTTTTTGGTTTTTTGTGCATTTTCTTGTTCTAATTGTTTTCTTTGCTTTTCTGCCATTGTCTCACATATAGCTTTTTGATAAATAAAATGTGTATCTTGAGCTATCTTTGCCCAGTTATAATTTTTAACTTTTGCTTTTGCTTTTTTTACTATATTAGCACATAATTCTGGATTATATAATAATTCTAATATTGAATCAGCTATTGAATTTGGATTTCCACAATATGTTTTCATTCCTGTTTCTCTATGTTCTACAATTTCTCCTAATCCACCAGCATCTGATACAACTATTGGTCTTTCAGCTAACATTCCTTCTAATGCTACTATTCCAAATGGTTCATATGTACTTGGAAATACAGATATATCAGCTGCCTTATACATTCTTTCAACATCTTTTCCATTCATATATCCAGCAAAATATACTTTGTTTGATATTCCTAAATAATCTGCTTGAGCTCTTAATTCGTCTAACATTCCACCTTTTCCTGCAATTACAAGTTTTGCATCATGATATCCTTCTAATATCTTTGGCATTGCTGCTATTAAATTTTGAACTCCTTTTTCATATACTAATCTACCCATGAATAATATAATTTTTTCATTATCCATTGCATATCTTCTTCTAAAAGTATAGTCTCTATCCATTCCTGAGAATTTATTTAAGTTTACTCCGTTTGGCACTACACTAATCTTTTCAAATGGTAAACCGAACAACCTTTGAATTTCACATTTCATATAATTACTATTTACTATTACTTCTGTTGCTTCATATGTAAGCATCCATTCACTATCATTAATATATCTTTGTGTCTCATCATGTATTCCACTGTTTCTACCAGCTTCTGTTGCATGTATTGTTGCTACTATTGGGATGTTGTATGAATTTTTCAAAGTCTTTGCAGCATATGCTACTAACCAATCATGTGCATGTATTACATCAAATTTTCCTTCTTCTGCAATTATTTGGTTTGCTTTTGCAATCATGTTGAAATTCATTTGCATTATCCAATCTATAAAATTGTTTGGATTTATCATATAATTATCAACTCTATATACTTTTACTCCTTTGTCATCCTCAAAATATGGAGTTTCTCCATCTCTGTATGTTACTACAGTTACCTCGTGACCATCTTTAATTAGTCTGTGCGATAGGTCATACACAACTCTTGATATTCCACCTACAACTCTTGGTGGATATTCCCATGTTAGCATCAATATTTTCATTGATATACCCCTTTCTTAAGTTACATTTTCTTTTGTTTCAGTCTACCTCCATATATTGTATACAAAATATTTTAAATTGTAAATATGTTTTTGTAAAATTTTTTCTTTTTTTGAAGATTCTTGTTTTTTTATCTTACAAAAAAAATAGAGAGTAATTTCTCTCTATTTTACATTCCCCTTCATCTACTTATGTCTATATCTTTATCTTTTTTAATTATTGTTCCTTTTGATATTGTTTTAGATTTCCTAGTAGGAACTTTTTTGTACAGATTATTTGTTTTTTCTGATTTTGACTTTTCGCTTAAATATTCGTCCCAAGATATTCCATCACTCACTTTTCTAATCATATCAGCTTCTTCTTCAATTTTTTTCATATCGTTTTCTTCTTTGTCAAAACCAAATATTTTTCTAAATACCTCTCCAAAATCAACTTTTACTATACTTTCCATAATATATTACTCCTAATTTCTTAGGTACACCTCTCTTTTTTATAAAATACATGTATATTTTATCATACATTGATGGAAAAGTCAATATATTTCCACATATTTCCACACAAAATACTAGTTTTTCATGAATATTTCAATTAGTTCAGCACATCTTTGTGATGCTTGTTCTAAATATTCTTCAAATGTAACCTTATTATTTCCATTAGGACTGTCAGATATTCCTCTTATAACTATAAATGGGATATTATCTAATTTACATACTTGCGCTATTGCAGCACCTTCCATTTCAATTGCATCTGCATTAAATTTACTTTTAATTTTATCTTTCATATTAATTTCTGTACAAAAAATATCTCCTGAAGCAATTGTTCCTATAATTGTCTTAAATTTATTATTATCAATTTTCTTTATTGCTTTTTCTATGTTTATTACTAGCTCTTTATCACTCTCTAAATATTGTCCTACATTACTAATATATCCTTTTGGATGCCCAAATGCAGTAATATCAAAATCATGTTGTACTAATTTATTAGCAATTACAATATCCCCAATATTTAATTTTTCATTAGAAGCAGCAGCAGATCCGACATTGATGATAGCATCAACTTCAAAATTATCTATAAGAATTTGTGTTGTTCTAGCAGCATTAACTTTTCCTACACCAGCTTCTACTAGCACAACCTTATAATTGCTGATTTCCCCTATTATAAAGTTTAAATCATATATTTTTGTCTCTTTAACATTATCCATAATTTTTTGAATCTCTTGCATTTCCTCTTGCATTGCAGCAATAATTCCAAATTTTTTCATTTATCCATTCTCCTCTTTTTCAAAGTCAAAAAAGACACTATATTTAGTGCCTTCTTTTATAAATTATTGTAATTCAATTGTTGCTCCAACTTCTTCAAGTTTAGCTTTTAATTCTTCTGCTTCTGCTTTAGAAACATTTTCTTTTAATGTTTTTGGTGCTCCATCAACTAATTCTTTAGCTTCTTTTAATCCTAATCCTAAAGCGTTCTTTACAGCTGTGATAACTTTAATTTTTTGATCTCCTACTTCTTTTAATACAACATTGAATGATGTTTTTTCTTCAGCTGCTGCAGCTCCTGCTGCTGCTGGTGCAGCTGCTGCTACTGCAGATACTCCAAATTCTTCTTCTATAGCTTTTACTAAATCAGCTAATTCTACAACAGTCATTGCTTTAACTGCTTCTATTATTTCTTCTTTACTCATTTTTAAATCCTCCTAATTTTATTTTTTTCTTAGCGATATAAGTTCGCCACTCTGGTATATTTTACATTAAGCATTTTCTTTTTGAACTTTAACTTGGTCAAGAGCAACTGCAAGTTTTGAAATATTTCCAAGCAATGCTCCAGCAAGCATAGATAGTAATGTTTCTTTTGATGGTAATTTTGCTAAAGTTATGATTTCTTCAGCTGTCATTACTTTTCCATCAATTACTCCACCTTTGATTTTATAAAAATCATTATCTTTGCTATAATTGTATATAGCTTTTGCTGTTTCTAAGTAATCATCATTATTCATTATAACAGCTGTTGGGCCTTCTAATAAGTCTTCTAATCCTTCTATTCCAGCTTCTGCTAATGCTCTTTTTGTTATATTGTTTTTTATAACTTTGTATTCAGAATTAGATTTTCTAAGTTCTGCTCTTAATTCTGTTACATCAGCTACATTGATTCCTCTGTAATCTGTTAAAAGTACAATTTTAGCTTCTTTTATTTTTGCTGCTAATTTTGATACTTCTTCTTTCTTTTGGTTAATAATTTTTTCACTAGCCATTTATATTTTCACCTCCAAATATCCTAAATATATAATAAAAATCTTTACACCAATTTCGAGGCATAAAGATTGCTTTATATTCAAACTTATATACCTCGGTAGGACTTATAAATGCCTACTGTCTTTGGCTTATATTTTATTTTTGGTTAATGTGAAGTCCAGGTCCCATTGTTGTTGAGATTGATACACCTTTGATATATTGTCCTTTTGCTGCTGCTGGTTTAGCTTTTATTATAGCATTCATTAATACATCATAGTTTTCTGCTAATTTATCAGCACCAAATGAAACTTTTCCAAATCCTAAGTGAATAATATTAGTTTTATCTAATCTATATTCAACTTTACCTGATTTAATTTCATTTATAGCTTTAGTTACATCCATTGTAACTGTTCCTGATTTAGGGTTTGGCATTAATCCTTTTGGTCCTAATACTTTACCTAATCTACCAACAACACCCATCATATCTGGTGTAGCAACTATTACATCATAATCAAACCAGTTGTCATTTTGGATTTTTGGTATTAATTCTTCTGCTCCAACAAAGTCAGCTCCTGCTTTTTCAGCTTCTTCTGCTTTTGGTCCTTTAGCAAATACTAATACTCTTTGTGTTTTACCTGTACCATTTGGAAGTACTACTGTACCTCTTACTTGTTGGTCAGCATGTTTTGAATCTACACCTAATCTAACATGTAATTCAACTGTTTCATCAAATTTTGTTTTTGGCATTTTTTCTATTACTTCTAATGCCTCTTTAATTTCATATTCTTTGTTAGAGTCAACTAATTTTGCACTCTCAACATATCTTTTTGATTTTTTCATTTTAATCCTCCTTTGGTTTTAGCGAGCAAATATATTTTACTCTCCCACTTATTTATAATTATTGAACTAGTCTTCTACAACAACTCCCATTGATCTAGCTGTTCCTGCTACTATGCTCATAGCAGCTTCTATAGATGCAGCATTTAGATCTGGCATTTTTTGTTCAGCTATTGCTTTAACTTGTTCTTTAGTTATTTTAGCAACTTTTTCTCTATTTGGCTTTCCAGAACCTTTTTCAATTTTTGCTGCTTTCTTAATTAATACAGCTACTGGTGGAACCTTAGTTATGAAAGAGAAAGATTTATCTTTATATACTGTTATTACAACTGGTATTATAAATCCTGCTTGATTAGCTGTTCTATCATTGAATTCTTTAACGAATTGCATGATATTTACACCACTACCACCTAAAGCTGGTCCAACTGGTGGAGCTGGTGTTGCCTTTCCTGCTTCTATTTGCAATTTTATTAAATTTGAAATTTCTTTTTCTGCCATTTCAGAATTTCGCCTCCTTTTAATCTACTTTTTGTATTTGTGAAAATTCTAATTCTACTGGTGTTTCCCTACCAAACATAGATATTAAAACTTTTACTTTGTGTTTTTCTTTATTAATTTCTTGTACAGTTCCTATAGAATCTTTAAATGGTCCATTTAAAATTTGAACTGAATCATTTACATCATAATCTACACTTATTGATGCATCTTCAAATCCCATTGCACGTATTTCTTCATCTGTTAATGGAATTGGATCAGTTCCAGAACCTACAAACCCTGTAACTCCCCTTGTATTTCTAACAATATACCAAGTTTCCTCAGTGACTATCATTTTTACTAATACATAACCTGGAAATACTTTCTTTAAGTTTGCTTTTCTTTGACCATCTTTTATTTCAATTTGTTCTTCCATTGGAACTACTATATCAAAAAAGTAATCTTCCAATTCTCTATTTTTAACTGTTTTTTCAAGGTCTGTTTTTACTTTGTTTTCATACCCTGAGTATGTATGTACTACATACCATCTTGGTGACATATCATAATCTTTTTGTGACATTTCTTTGCCCCCCTTACTGTTCCGGATTTGTTTGTTCACCTTCAGAATCTGTGTTTTGAGTTTCTTCTGTTGTTGTATCTTCCTCAGATGTTGTATTTTCTTCAGTAGAATCTTCTGCTTGATTTGTTTCTCCGTTATCAGTGCTATTTGAATCATCTGTAGTATTTGTGCTTGTACTATATTTATCTTTTACCATACTTTGAAGATGGCTTATTCCATATTTATTTCCTAAGTCAAAAACTACATCTAATACAAACACTATTACAGCAGTTATCAATACTATTGCTAATACTGCGCTAGTATTATTAACTAATTGTTTTGGTGTTGGCCAAATTACTTTTTTTAGTTCTGCCTTAAAATCTTTTAAAAAATGCTTTTTAGTTTTGTTTTCTTTTTTAGCCATTTTATTTCCTCCTTAAAATAGCTCTATACTATTTAGTTTCTTTATGTGTTGTACGTTTTTTGCAGAATTTGCAATATTTAACTATTTCTAGTCTGTCAGTATTGTTTCTTTTATTTTTTGATGTCATATAATTTCTGTTTTTACATTCTGTACATTCTAATATAATATTTTCTCTTGGTCCTTTAGCTGCCATTTAAATACACCTCCGACTTTTTAACCTTACTTTTTAAACGATGTGAGCATACGCTTATTACGTACGCTCACATATTTTACCACTTTTTACTTAATATGTCAATGAATTTTCATTACTTTTTTCTTGTTTTTTTATTTTTTTGTACTGAAAATCCGAATTTACCTATTTTTTTGCCCATTGAATAGTATTTTCCATTAGAATATGCTATCAAATCACATTTTGAAATATCAAATGCGCCTTTTTCATCAATATATTTTTCATCAGCATTTATTCCTAAAACTTCTGCGATAAACATATGATGACTTCCTAATTCTTTTATTTCTTTAACTCTACATTCAACAGAAACAGGACTTTCTTTTATCATAGGACATTTCACAAATTTAGCAGGTTCTTTAGTTAAATTCATTTCTTTGAATTTATCAACCTGTGCTCCTGATTTTACACCACACCAATCTGTTGCATATGTCAATTTTTGATTTGTTAAATTAATAACAAATTCTCCACTTTCCTTTATGATATTATAAGAATATCTTGATGGTCTCACAGATATATATACCATTGCAGGATCAGTATTTATAATACCAGTCCATGCTACTGTTATAATATTTGATTTTTCCATTGTACCACATGATACCATTACAACTGGTAATGGATATAAAAATGTTCCTGGTTTCCAAGTTACTTTACTCATTTTTATTTTTTTCCTTTCTTATTTAAATTTATATATAATATGTATATTATTATATCACATAAAAT
>MNRR01000002.1 GCA_001916055.1 Clostridium sp. 28_12 | reverse complement strand
CATTATGCTTAAAACTGCTACTTTTATAACTGGTACTATACAAATTCCGATTATAACTATAACTCCTACTGCTCCTACTGCATTTTTTAGAATTATTCCACAACCTAATACACTATCTACAACATCTCCTAATACTTTTCCAACTACCGGAATCAAACTAGAAACTGCAGCTTTGGCTGTTTTTGCTGTAATACCATCAACACTACTACTTAAAGTTCCTTCTAATGATACTATTCCAACAAATATTGTTAAAAATATTCCTAAAAACCATACTACACTTGATTTTAAAAATTTAGAAATTCTTTCTATTTGAATTCTTTCAGTAATTTTTGAAATTACTGAAAATACTACAATTATCAATACAACCGGTATTAATATATTTGCAATTATATTCCCTATAAAATTGCTTACAAATAACAAAATTGGTTCTAATACTGTACTTGTCGTAATACTTCCTGTATAGACCATTAATGTTAATAACAATGGAATTAGTACATTTATAAAACCTACCAAATTACTGGCTGTTTCTTTTATTAATTTAATTATTTCTGTAAAATTTGACATGATTAATGTTACTATCAATATATATTGAACAAAATAAATTATCTGTGATACATTACTATTTTCAAGACTATCTGTTATTGATTTTAATATTCCATGAATTACTACTATTATTAATATACTTATTAGAATTTTTATATTTGAACTAACTTCTTTTCCTAATATTTTTATAATTTTCTTGTATATTGTTTGATTATTGATTTTTCCTTGCATTGCTTCATTTAAAATATCTGATAAATTTGTATTATCCAAAAAATCTCCTGTATATTCTTCTGCTTGACTGATAAAACTCCCTATATTAAATTTTTCTTCTATCGATGACATTATTTCTTCTTCTGTTTCTGCTTGTACTTTTACTGGCATCATTAATATTAGGATAAATATTAAAACTATTTTTTTCATATTAATCCTCTCTTATAATTATGGTAAGATTTCTACAATAAGTTCTAATAGGCTTGATATTATTGGTATTGACATTGCTATAATAATAACTTTACTTCCAATTTCTATTTTGCTTGCTATTGCTTTTTCTCCTGCATCTATACAAATACTAACCGCAAATTCAGTAATAATTGCAATTCCCGTTATCTTTAACAAAATTCCTAGAAACTGTTTATTTATATATGTTTTGTCTGAAATTGATTTTAGCAAATTTATGATTCCTGAAATCTTACTCATTGTTAATGTTAAAATTAGAACTCCAGCAAATATTGAAACATATATGGTATATTCTGGCCTATATTGTTTTAGTATTATTACAATTACTAGTGCGATTAATCCAATTCCAACTATTTTTATTATTTCTTCCATAATTTATATTTCCTCCTAGTAATATCTTATAAATTAAATAAGGTTCTTACAGTCTCAAACAAAGAACTTATTTCTTTTATAACCATTGATAATACTATAACAAGACCAGCCAATGTTGTCATCATAGCTTGGTCTTCTCTTCCAGCTCTTACCAGCACCTGATGTAAAACGGCAACCAATATTCCTATTGCAGCAATTTTGAATAATAAATTTATATCCATCCTTTATTTCCTTTCTTTAAAATAAAATAATAACAAACACCAATCCTGCAACAATTCCTAATGTTTTATACATCTTCTGATTTTTCTTTCTCTCATCTTCTGCATTTTCTATCTGCATATCTAAAAAATTCTCTATAACTTCTATTTCACTAATTTGGCCTTCAATATCAGTTTGTCCAAGTAATTTTCCGAGTTTTTTTAATATATCTTTGTCTTCTTGTTTTATACTTATATCTGCATCTTGTATGCAATTTTCCCAAACATCTTTTGCCTGATAATATGTAATTTGATTCGCCATCTGTCCGAATATTTTTTCTACTTCTGATTCATTGTCTTTTGATATTTGTTTAAATATCTCTGCCAGTGGCTCATATGTGAATCTTATTTTTGTTTTCATTATGTTTAATATGTTTTTAAATTCTTTAAGCTCAACAACTCTATTTTGATATGATTTAGCAATTAAAAGCCCTATTGCTGTTGACAATGCAAAAATTGCTAATAACAAAATGTATTTTGTTACTTGAATTATAGATAAAAGCATTCTGTTTCTCCTTTCTTTTTAGGATTTAACAATATTATCCTTTCAAAAATATGTCTATTTAATAGTCGTGAAAGTTCAGGATTTCTATTTATTTCTTCAATATCCTTTCCATGTGCTGTAAATATTCCTTTTACTCCTGAACACATAGCATATTCAATTGCATATATATCTTCTGAACTTCCTATCTCATCACACGCTATTACATTTGGTGCCATAGATCTAACCAATATCCTCATTGCCATTGACTTAGGCATATTATCTATAACATCAGTTCTAATTCCAACATCATTTTGTGGAATCCCTTTATACATTGCCGCAATTTCTCCTCTTTCATCTGCAATTCCTACATTCTTACCTTCAAACCCTATCACCTTAATCCCATTACTTATATTTCTTACAATATCTCTAAGAAGAGTTGTTTTTCCACATCCAGGTGGTGAAACAATCAATGTATTGTATACTTCATTTTTTTTTACATTTATAATATCTTCAATAATTCTATTACTACACCCAATTCTTTGGCTTGCAATTCTAAAATTTAAACTCGAAATATAATTTATATTAACAACTTGTCCATTATCAATAACCGCACTACCAACAATCCCTACCCTGTTTCCACCTCTAATGGTTATATATCCATCACATATTTGTTTTCTATATGAATATACAGAACTTTCACATATTCTTTCAAATGTTTGCAAAACCTCTTGCTGAGTAACAATATGTTCAAACAACTCTATACCTTTTTCTGTCTTTACCGCCAATGGCTTGTTTGTTCGAAGCCTTATCTCTTCTGCACACGTGAGATCGCTTTTTTTCGGTGCAACACACGTGAGATCGCTTTTTTTCGGTGCAAAAAGCTGTGAAATACTGGTAGGCATGTACTCTAGGACTTTTTCAAAATTGTCCATCGAAATATCATTCCTTTCTCTTATCTCAAAAGACACAAAACTATATACGTATAATATTTGTGCATTTTTTCCTATAATAAAAAGCATATATTAATATATATGCTTTTATTTTTATTTTAGAACCATTTTTAATACAATCCTAAATTTTTATATATTGTTATTAATAATTCATCAATTTCGTTATCTGTTGCATCATTTAGAGTTATTGCATTTTCGCTATTTATTCCTTCTACTTTTATATTTGAACTAAATTGTTTTACATTTGTGTAATTCAACTTAAGATCTGTATTGCTTTCATCATAATCTTGTGTTGATAATTTTAACTCATAGTTTTCCTCTACATTATCCAATGTTGCTAAGTTTTTATATTGAACTGTTAAATGTATTTCTGCCTTTTCTTGGTCAGCTAATTCTGTATCTAAGTCTGTCTTAATATCAATCTTATATGCTACATCATTTTCATTTGTTTCTTTTTCAATTTGTAATTCTAATATTGAGTCTCCTTCATCATAAGCCTTAATCGAAAGTTTGTTTTGACTGTTCTCTATTAATATATTTGCTGTTATGTTTTCTCCTTCTTTTATGTTCATCTCGACTTTTTCAACTTTTTTTGATTTTATACTTAATTTCATTTCAAATGTTGTTTTTTCATCTGGTTCTATGTCTTTTAGTTCATCTACTAAATCGTCTATTTGTTGTTTTAAATCATCTCTGTCTATAACTCCTGAGAATTTTTTTAATAGAGTTTCATCATCACGTATAGTTTGAAATATTTTTATTAATACATCTTTTGCTTTTTCTTCTGTCATTGATAATTTTATTATTGTTTGATCATTTTCTTTCTCTTTGCTAAATAATTCTTCATCTAAATTTTCATCTAATATTGAAAAGTATTTTTCTTTTAACTCTTTGATTTCTGATTCTGTAAATGTGCTTTCTTCAAAATCTATTTTATCTGGCACATCTTCTGCATCGGCTCCAAGTCTTTCTAATAAGTTTTTCAAATTTTCATTTCTTACTGCTATAAATTTTGTATTTAGCAAATTTGACTGTATTCCTAATGTTTCTCCATCACGTCTTACTTTGACTGGTATATTAATTCCTTGTGCTAATTCCATTGTAAGTGTTTGTTCAGCAATTTTTTTGCTATTGTCTGTTTTCCCTTCAAATGTTATTTTACTATTTTTTATCATTTGTAATGTTTCATCAGATATTGAACCATCATCTTGGACTTCTAAAGCTATACTGCCTTTGTTTGTATATGCATTATTCTCTTGTTTTTTTATATATTCTTTTAAATTCTCATCTTTTAAATCACTTAGCCAGTCTGATGTCATGTAAGAGAAAAATAATTCTTTATCTGTTTTAAAAGCATTTGTTGCAAAATATGCATATACGCCTCCTATTCCAAGTAAAATTACTACTATTAGTAGTGTTAATGCAATTTTTTTCTTCATTTTTATTCCCCTTTCTTTGATATATTAATATTATATTTGTATCTCTGAATATAGTTTACTATAATAAAAAAAAGCTGTCAATATTTTTCAAAATTTGACAAGCTTTTTCTATAACTTTATTCTTCCCAGTTATGGTATACATCCATTACGTCATCTAATTCTTCTAGTCTCTCTATTAATCTTTCCATTTTTTCAATACCAGCATCATCTAGTGCAACAGTTGTTGTTGGTACCATTTGTACCTCTGCCTCTAAAAATGTTAAGCCAGCATCTTCCAATTTTTCTCTAACTTCTGAAAAGTTAGATGGTGCTGTTGTTATTTCATATACTTCTTCTGAAGTATTAAAATCGTCTGCTCCAGCATCTAATGCTAATAACATTAATTCTTCTTCATCCATATCTGTTGATGCTTTTTCTATTACAATTACACCTTTTTTATCAAACATATATGATACACATCCTGTTGTTCCTAGGTTGCCTCCTGCTTTATCAAATACATGTCTTACATCTGCTGCTGTTCTATTTCTGTTATCTGTGTTTGCATTTACTATTACTGCAACTCCATTTGGTCCATATCCTTCATATACTACTTCTTCATAGTTAGCGTCATTTCCTTCTCCTGATGCTTTCTTTATTGCATTATTTATTGTATCATTTGGCATATTTGCTGCTTTACATTTTGCTATTACATCTTTTAGTTTTGAATTTCCAGCAGGGTCAGGTCCACCTTGCTTTACTGCTATTAATAATTCTCTTCCTAATTTAGTAAATACTTTTCCTCTTGCAGCATCTGCTTTTCCTTTTTTTGCTTGTATGTTGTGCCATTTGCTATGTCCTGACATACTCTTACCTCCTCTTTGTTTTTTATTGTATTTTCAAGGTTTCTATCCTTTATCTTATAATTTTCGTCTTTTATTGTATCACATTATTTCTTATTTGTGTAGTATTTTTTAAAATATTCTTTATTCACTTGTTACTGGATAATGGTTTTAATAAAATTTTTAGCTGAAATATCTATTACTTCAACTCCACTTATTACATTTGTTTTTTCCATAGAATCACATCCTTCTTATTTTTTCCAAATTTATCTAGAATTAAAGTAATCCATCTAATTACTGAGAATTCTGCAATTGCAAACAATGTAACAAGTATTGCAGATCTTTCTGATATTTCTTTTATGGCAAAAAAGTTTGGTATTATATTAATTGTTAAAATAATTCCTAAAATACATAAAAACATAACGCTTGTCCTATATTTGTTTAATGGTCTAATAATTTTATACAATATTAAAAATCCCCCAGTAAAGAATAAATAACTACAAGCTGTTGTAATTTCTTTTATACCAACATTAAACAAGTCTGAAAATCTGACCATAGCAACAATTGCTAAAAAAGATGTTATTGCAGCAGGGAGTGAGTTTGTAAATACCTTTCTCATAAAATTTCCATTTTGCTGTTTCTTTTGATTTTCTTCAAATGTTAATAGAAATGCTGGAATACCTATTGTAAATGCACTACCTAAAGATACTTGGTTCGGTTCTAACGGATATTGCATTGCAAAAATTATTGAATATATAGAAAGTAATACTGAAAATATATTTTTATAAGTAAATAGTGATGCTGACCTTGTTATATTATTAATATTTTTTCTTCCTTCATAGACAATGTTCCTCATTTTTCCAAAATCTGAGTCGAGTAATACAACTTGTGCTGTTTCTCTGGCTGCATCTGCTCCAGAGCCAATCGCGATCGAACAATCTGCTTCTTTCATCGCTAAAATATCATTTACTCCGTCACCTGTCATAGCTACTTTTAAACCAGTTTCTTTTAAAGCTTTTATTATTTGTCTTTTTTGTTCTGGATTAACTCTACCAAAAACAACATATTTTTTCACTGCTTTTCGTATATCAGCATAATCCTTTAATTCTCTGCAATCAATATATTTTTCATATCCCTTAATTCCTGCCTGTTTTGCAATTGATGATACTGTTATTGGGTTATCTCCTGAAATAACTCTAATTTGAACTTGTCTATTATCAAAAAATTCAAAGATTTCTTTTGCATTCTTTCTTATTTCATTTTTTAAACTTATAAATAAAATAGGAATCACTTCATTATTTTTTTCTTCAACAAAAGCAATTACTCTTTCACCATTTTTTGTTCTCTTGTTAATTAATTCTTCATATTCATTATTTAATAATATTTCTGGTGCTCCTAATTTATAGGTTATATTTTCATCTATTTTTACAAAAGAAAATTTATTTTTTGAATTAAAATTCTCTCTTTTTATGTTAGATAGTTTTTCACTAGAAATTCCTTTCAACTGCTCCTTTATCGCATCCATCGTTATATTTGTATCCTCAATTGTGTTTATGTATTTTGCTAAGATTTCTATTCCTATATTTTCTTTGTTCTTTATTATGCTATTTTCTTTTTTATCAAATATATCTAAAATTTTCATAGTATTATTAGTGATTGTTCCTGTTTTGTCAACACATAAAACATCAACTCTTGCTAAACTTTCAATACTCTTCATATCATGAAGAAGTATTTTTTTCTGTGCAAGTTTCATTGAGCTTAATGCTAATGCAACTGTTGTTAATAAATATAAACCTTCAGGAATCATGCCTAATAATGCTGAAACCATTGAATTAACACTGTCTTTATAACCACTACCATTTGCAACATAAGCACTGATGAATAATAGCATTCCAATAGGAATTATTATTATTCCTGCAAATTTAACAATGTTATCAATTGCTGAAATCATTTCTGATTTTGTTTCTTTTATTTTTTTGGATTCTTTCATTATTTTTGCTGAAAAAGATTCATCACCTACATTAGTAAGTTGTACTGTTGCTTTTCCAGATACAACAAAGCTTCCAGACATAAGTTTAGAGTTTACCTCTTTTTCAATTTCATCTTGTTCTCCTGTTAATAATGATTCGTTTACATATAATTTTCCAGAAACAACTACTGCATCAGCAGGAATTTGCTTTCCTGCCTCTAAAATTATTAAATCTCCTTCAACAAGATTATCAGAATCTACTACTTCTTCATTTTCATCTCTGATTACTACATATTTATTTTTATCAAGCAATGATAGTTTGTCTAATGTAATTTTTGACCTTATTTGTTGAATAATTCCAATTAGAACGTTTATTATTATAATACCTAAAAATGTTAAATTTCTATATGAATGTGCCGTAATAAGCAAAATTGTTAATATTAAGAAAATCAAATTGAAATATGTAAATATATTTTTTCTTATTATTTTTAAAATGCTTTCATTAGTTTTTATTTTTACTTTATTTGTTTTTCCTTGTTTTATTTTTTCTTCTACTTCTTTGTGTGTTAGGCCTTTTATTGATTCCATCATATTACTTCCCTTCATTTTTACCAAGTTCAATAGAATGTGCTAATTAGTTTAATTAGCCTCTTTTTTCTACAAAAAACTTATTGACTGCACTAATATAAATAACCAAATAAGATATAGATATCAAGAATCCCCCTAAAACATCACTTGTATAATGTACACCTAGATAGATTCTGCTAACTCCAATCAAGCAAATTAGAACACTTAACAAACTAATCAAAATCCACTTAACATACTTATTTTCAACATATTTATAAATCAAATATATTAAATAACCATAAAAAGCCATGCTTATCATTGAATGTCCTGATGGGAAACTATATCCTGTCTCTTCAATAATTCTATACTCTGTTGGTCTAGGCCTTTGTAATATTCTTTTTAATAATTGGTTTAATATTGTAATTATAGCTAAATTTGAGAATATCGATAATCCAATTTTTTTGTTTTTTATTGATATAAGTAAAATAATTGTTAATACTATTAAAAATATAGCTCCTCCAAAATTAGTGATAAACTTTGCTATTGGTATTGTAAAATCAGATATTAAAAATTTTGATATTAATTTATACCCTATTATATCTCCATCCATTATTTCTTTGTTAAATACGTCTTCTGTTAGTGCTAAAAATCCAATTAAGCAAATGAATAATATAATCCATTTTAAATTTTTTATTATAAATTCTTTTATCTGCTTTTGCTGTTTTATTTTCATACTTATATTCTCCCATAATTTACTGTTTCGTTTTTTATTATCCTAGCACAAAAGCAGATAATTTTCAACCGTTTTTAATATAAAATAGTCCTATTTCGCACTTTATTAAGTTAGTACGAAATAGAACTATCATCAGTACTTTTTATAATTTTATTATGTGAAGTTTCCTTGCTGTCTACGCTTTACTCATAACATTATTGTCATAAGCACAAAACTCGCTACTGGTGGTTGGTTAGACCTTAACCAGACGGGATTTCCACCCGTTAGATTACTTACCCTTTGCTGGGCGCACACTTACTTTTTATTCTAATATATTTATTTCAAAAAGTCTATAATTCTTAATCAAAATAGAATTATAATTTTTTATTCATCTTCTTTAATAATATTTTTACTTTCTAAATAAGTAGCTAAGAAATATATACCATATATAACACCTATAATAATAACTGTTGCAATAGCTGATGGTAATAAGTCTTTTTTACTTGCTAGACCAGACATTATTGTAATTGCAAATTGTATTCCAAATACAGAATGTATAATTGCAAGAACAAGTGGAACTCCAAAAAATATTCCAATTTGTCTAAATAATGCTTTATTGATCATCTTTTCATCACAACCAATTTTTCTTAAAATTATATATCTTTGCTTATTATCTGAACTATCTGTTAATTGTTTTAAAGCTAAAATAGCTGAACTTGCAATTAGAAATATAATTCCTAAATAAATTGCTATAAATGTTACAATAGTTGCTAGACCTACACTTGCTTCCATAAGAGCTATTTTCGTTTTTCCGTCAATATTTAAACCATTTTTATCTAAATTTTGTAAAAGTTCAGAATTATCATCAACAAATATCTTTTCTATTTCTTCTTTTCTTTCTTTCGTATCTGCATTATAATTTGCAGATAATAAATATTGTT
>MNRR01000001.1 GCA_001916055.1 Clostridium sp. 28_12 | reverse complement strand
CTATTAAATAATAGTCTACATATCCCATCTTTTTAATTATGCCTATTTCATATTCTGCCCTTTTTAAAATTTCTTCTGATGGATTCTCTCCATATCTCTTTTTTAGCCCATCATCACATAATTTTTTCAAAAAGTCATAATGTGTTGGATATTCTGGTGGTACATCATAGTTGGGCAATATTGTATGTCCAAATTCAAATTCAACATTACATTCATCTGCAATTTTTACTGTATTTTCTATTGCATCAGGAAATGCAGAAAAATACTCACTCATCTCTTCTGGTGACTTAACATATAATTCATCAGTATCAAATCTCATTCTATCTTCGTCACTCATTCTTTTGCCTGTTTGAATACATAGCAGAATTTCATGATTATATGCATCTTCTCTTTTTAAATAATGTGCATCATTTGTTGCAACTAATGGTATGTCTAATTTCCTTGCTAATTGTACTAGTTTTTGATTTGCTAAAACTTGTTCTTTTATTCCATTGTTTTGAATTTCAATATAATAGTCTTTACCAAATACTTTTTTATGCCATAATGCTACTTCTTCTGCTTTTTCAGTTTGACCATTTAATAATGCTTGATTTACAGCTCCTGCTAAGCAAGCACTTAAGCAGATTATTCCTTCATGATATTTTTCTAGTACTTCTAAATCTATTCTTGGTTTGTAATAATATCCTTCAGTAAATCCTATTGATACTAGTTTACTTAGGTTTTTATATCCTTGATTGTTTTTGGCAAGTAAAATTAGGTGGTAATATTGCTTGTCTATTGGCTCTTTATTAAACCTTGAACGTGGTGCAACATATACTTCACAGCCTATAATCGGTTTTATTCCTTCTTTTTTACACGCTTTATAAAAGTCAATAGCTCCATACATTACACCATGGTCTGTTATTGCCATTGCTTTCATTCCTAGTTCTTTTGCTCTTACTGGTAAGTCTTTTATTCTATTTGCTCCATCCAATAAACTGAATTCACTATGTATATGTAAGTGTACAAATTCTGACATTTTTATCTCCTTTAGTATAAAAAACAATCCCCGCCTTAGCCGTAAGTTGTCTGAATTTTTAAGGACCTGTCTTCGACAGGTGGGTGCCTGCTTGAATATTCCTGGGCTTCTTACTACTCGAAAGTGTAAGCTTGCACGCCATACTCAAAGTTTTGGCCCCTCTTTAAACTTGTAGGTTCTAAAAATTCTGTGCTACACGTACTATGCAGGGTTTGTTTATTTCGTTTTTGTTATTAATATATTAGCATATTTTTATTCAAATTGCAACCCCATATGAGTTCAAATTTTTCCAAAAATATATGCTAGTTATATTATAGCTCTCTTTTTCAAATTTATTCTCGCTCTATTTATTTTTTGCTATGTTGACTTTTAGAAAAATTATAGTTTCAAAATTTCTTTTGCAACTTCATTTATTGTTTTTCCTTCTGCAGAAGCTCCCATTTTAGCCTTTGCTTCTTTCATAATTGCTCCCATATCTTTCATTGAAGTTGCACCAATTTCAGATATTATTTTTTGAACTTCTGCTTTTACTTCATCTCTACTTAATTGTTTTGGCAAATATTCTTGTAATATTTCAATTTCTCTATTTGTCAAATCTATTAAATCTTGTCTTTCTGCTTTTTCAAAGTCTTTTAATGCATCTCTTTTTGTTTTAACTTCTTTTGCTATTATGTCTATTATCTTTTCATCTTCAACTTCTATTCCTTTATCTTTTTCAATTTGCAATATTGATGCTCTTACCATTTGAACTGCATTTTTTCTAACTGTATCTTTAGTTTTCATTGATTCTTTTAAATCTTCCATTAATTTTTCTTTTAACATTTTAACCACTCCTTAATCTTGAATTATAATATCACAAAACTACCAAAATGTCTATCTAAATTTTTTGACCAGCATCCATTTTTCTTACTTTTTTATAAATATCTTTATCTTTTTTGGAATATGTTTTTTCTTGAATTCCATCTGCCCCACACACTTTGACTTTCACATACCCGGAATTTATTTGAGGATGTCTTAATATTCGCTCTCCTTTATTTTCTACTGGTATTTTTGAAAATGCTATATATGAAAATTTTTCGTCCTCATATCCTAACTCCCCTTTTTTAGCTTGTCTATGTGCTGAACTTCTTGCAATTCTAGCATAAAATGCACACCAGTCATCTTTAGAAATTGGACATTCTCCAAGGCAACAACATGGTGCTACAATATATCCTCCTGCATCTAGTATATTTTTTCGTATTTCTAAAATATTGGCAAAACCGGCTGGTGTTCCTGGTTCTATTATTACTAATAATTTATTAGTAGCTTTCCACAATTTTTCTACTGCTTTCTGCCTCATTTCTTTAGGCAGCTCATTTATCATATATGATGTTATAACTAAATCTGCCTTTTCTTTAATCTCATCTTGTAATATATCAAATTTTTCCCATGTTACCTTATTTAATTCAGAATCTTGCATAAGCTGTTTTCCAACACTAATCATGCTTTCTTCTCTTTCTAAACATTTTATGTCATTCCAGATGTTCTTATTATTAGTTGCCCAAACCACTGCACCAGTTCCTGCTCCAACATCTATCATAGTTGTTAATTCTTCTTTATAATTTTCTGATATTTGTTCCAAAACTGAACTTACAGCAGCATATGTTGCTGGCATTCTTGATATTGCATATGAAATTGCTTCTGACTTTTGAGTTAACAATTTTTTACCATTTCCATCATTATTTCTATACCTATTGCTTACTATTTGAGAGTCTTCTACTACTTTACTTATTTGATTTTCTTTTAACAATTTATTTATATTTTCTTTTAATTTTTCTGGAATCTCCACTATTTTCTCCTTTAAAACATAATTATTTTTCCGTGTTGTTTTAACCATTCATCTATTTCTTTATAATTAGGTATATAACTTTGTAACAAATTATAAAAATCTTTATTATGATATTTATGTCTCATATGACATAATTCATGTACGATTATTGCATCTACTTTGTCTTCTGGTAACATTATTAAACGTGATGAAAAATAGACATTCTTTTTGCTTGGCATGCAACTACCATATCTTGTTGTAGCATCTCTTATTTTAAATTCATTATATTTAAACCCTGTTATTTTGCTCCAATATGGAAGCTTTTGGGCAATCAAAACTTCTGTATTATTTTTGAATAATTTTTTTATTGCTTTATCAACATTTTCTTTTACAATAGTTTGTTCTATGCCTTCTGGTACACTTATTATAAGCATTTTATCAGTAGCTTTCAATGTAATACTTATTCGATTTGACTTTGAAGATTCTCTTATTATTGTAAACTCTTCTCCTTGATAGTATATCTTTTCTCCTGTTTTCCATTGCTTTATTGAATCAATTTCTGAATCTAAAATTTTTTTATATTTACCATAAATTTCTTCTTCCTGCTCTTTCAATATTTGCAATAATCTTTTTTTGGATAATCTAGTTGGTTTATTTATATTTAAAATATTGCTTTTAAAATATATTTTTACTGATTTTGAGTTACTATAGTTTTTTATCTCAATTGGTATTTCTAATTCTTTTATTTTTAATATTTCCATTTTAACTTTCTAATAAACCTCCATAATCTATAATATCTAATCCTTTAAATTCAATTATATCTAAATTTTTCTTTGTTATAAAAGTTCTAATTTTGCCATCACTATCTATTTTATTTAAGTCTCCAAATACAATAATTGATTTTCCTAATCTTGCCATACCCCCGCCTATAAATCCTTTTTTATTACTATATTTTTCTCCATTTAGTAATTTTATATCTAAATTATTTTCCACTAGTAATGTATCAATTCCATGAAACTTAAGAATTTTGTATAATCCTTTATCTGATACTATTGCTGAATTACTATCTATTACTGCTATCGAACAATTTGTATAACCTTGTGTTGTATTTATTAGCTCGTACTCATCATTTATTAGTTCTTGCTTTAGTTTTGAATCTGTATACTGAAAGTTGTGTATTGCTTTTTTTCCAATTGTGCAAACATTATATTTAATATCAAATGGATATTTTTCTTGTATTTCTTCTTTCCCTTTTATAACATTTGGAATCTTTGATAATTTCATATATTGACTAGGCTCAACAATAATCTTTTCTCCTACTTTACATGTAAATATATCAACATGTGACACTATTTCCGAATACACTTTATCACTTGTATTTATTTCTAATAATTCATATCCTAATTCTTCTAATTTGTTTTTTTCTTTTTCTCTCATTCTATTATCTATAATTACTTTTCTTTTCATATTTTACCTCTACGGATATTATAATTTATTTTTTATAGTTGTCAAGTTACAGTTTAATTAATTCTATTAAATTTTTAAAGAAGCCATATAAATATAAGATTTTCATTACACATTCGACATTTCATTCATACTCAATTTTATCACCTATAGAATTGTATTATATTTTATGAAATTTTCCTGTGTTAAGCTTGTAATTGAAGAAGAAATGTGTTAGTATATATATAATTTAATAAAAGGAGGGATTTGAATGAAAGTATTACGGCAATTTAGAAAGTCATATTTAAATGGTATTAAGTGGAGCAATGAATTCATTTTACAAAGAGTGTATAATATGGTAATAATTATGGAAATTTTATATCTGATTTCTACATCATATGTACACGCAAATATCTTTGCTATAGCTTTAGTAATGCATATAGTAAGTATATATAGTATTGGATATAAGAAGGAATGCTGGGAAGCTTCTGATAAGGAAAGAATTTATCAAATTTTATATTTTATTATAAATATACTTATAATAATTGGATCAAAAATTATAACAGGAACATGGTTAACTTTATTAACTATACTAACAGCTAATGGAGTAGCATATTTAAGTTTTGCTATTGTAACTATTAGTTTCGATATTTTGGATTTTTGTTACGGCATTTTTGATTTCATTATATGTGCGATTATATCCATAGGTGGAAATGTAAGAGAAAATGAAAATCTTTCGAACAAAACAAAGATGTTGCAACGCTTTTGTAAAGAACATGTATATACAATGTATACAATTGCATTAAATATAATTGTACTAATTGTATTTTTAAATGAATTGGATATAAGAAATGGTCAAAAAGTATTTGTTCTCATGGTGTATACATTAACTATACCGATTGTAAATCTTGCCGAGGATTCAGGAATGAATTTCTACAGCTTTTATAGTTGCATGTAATAACTTTCTAACGAGGTGGTAAAAATTTATCACCTCTTTTTTCAAGGAACTTTTTTATAATTAATAAAATCTAAAGAATTATTTTACCCTATAACTTGATAAGTCATTCTTGTTTTTTTATGTAAAATGATATATAATTATACAGAATTGTTATTTTTATTCCTTAGAAATTGCTAGAATCATAAATGATTGTACTCTTATATGGTGTGCAATAGATGCCCCCATTGAAAAATGGCACAAATATTATGCTCATACTGTTATATTAAGAAATGGCTATATTTATTATAGTAATCTACGGATGTCTAAAAAATACGAAGATTTTATTAAACTATATAAAATTAAGCTTTATAGACAATGGAATAGTAATGATTACTCAAAAAGAAATTTTATGCAGGTAGAGCGAACCAAATTCAGAAAATGGTGTAAAGCAAATAGTGTACATGCATACAATGGATTTTAACACATTAAAAGCAGTTCCGATAAGAAACTGCTTTTAGTTTACCCTTTAATTACTTTTATCGCACATTTTAATCCATCAATTGCTGCGGTCATAATTCCTCCTGCATAGCCAGCACCTTCGCCACAAGGATATAAACCTTCTATATTTACTGAATTTAAAGTTTCTTTATCCCTTGTAATTTGTACGGGTGATGAACTTCGAGTTTCTACACCTGTTAAAACCGCGTCATTTTCCGCAAATCCATGTAATCTTTTATCAAATTCTAATATTGCTTCTTTCATTGTTTCTGAAACAAATTCTGGTAATATTCCATTTAAGTCTGCACCTGTTACTCCTGGTTTATATGTAGGTTTAATTTTTCCAAATTTTTCTGTTTTTAATCCATTTAGAAAATCTGCTACTCTTTGAGCAGGAGCATTATAATTTTCTCCTCCTAATTCAAATGCTTTCTTTTCTAAATCTTCTTGAAAATACATTCCATCCAATGGAGAATTTTTATAATAGTCTTCTACTGTAACATTTACAAGTAATGCACTATTTGAATTTTCGCCATCACGTGCAAAATTGCTCATTCCATTTGTTACAATTGAATTTTCTTCTGAATTTGATGCCATTACTTGTCCTCCTGGGCACATGCAAAATGTATAACATGTTCGTCCATTTTTAGCATGATATACTAATTTGTAATCTGCCACTGGCAATTTCAATTTTGTTTTTTCACCATATTGTGCTTTATTTATATCTTCTTGTAAATGCTCTATTCTAGCACCAACTGCAAAATTTTTAGGCTGAATTTCTACTCCCAATTCATATAATTTTTTAAATGTGTCTCTTGCACTATGGCCTATTGCTAAAATTACAGCATCTGTTTCTATTCTAGTATTTGGGCAAATAACAGCTTTTATTTTTCCATTTTCAATTTCAAAATCTGTTGCTTTAGTATTAAATAAAACTTGTCCGCCTTTTGAAATAATATATTCTCTCATATTTTTAACAATCTTTCTTAAGTTGTCAGTACCAATATGAGGCTTTGCTGTATATAAAATTTCTTTCGGAGCACCAAATCTAACAAATTCTTCTAATACTTTTTTAGAATACATATTAGCTGAACTTCCTGTATTTAGTTTTCCATCTGAGAATGTTCCTGCTCCACCTTCTCCAAATTGAATATTTGATACAGTTGAGAATTTTCTATTATTAGCAAAATCTTCTACATCCTTTATTCTTTCTTCTACACTTTTTCCACGTTCTAAAACTATTGGCTTTATTCCATTATCCACTAATAAAAGTCCTGCAAATAGTCCTGCTGGTCCCATTCCTATGATTACAGGCCTATATTTACTGTTTCTTTTTACTTCTATTTGTGGCCATTTTTCTTCTTTTACTTGTTGAAATCTTTTTTCTTTGTTTCTATCTTTTAATTCAATATCTATTGAATAATTATAATAAATGTCTTCTTTTTTTCTTGCGTCTATAGATTTTTTGTAAATGTGCCATTCTTCTACTTCTTCTTGCTTAATTTTATTTTTCTCAATTGCTCTCTTAAATACCTCTATATCACTTATATTTTCTCTTATCTTTATATTATTTAATCTTATCATATATTCTCTCTTTTCTAAAATTTAATAAACATAATTATAATAATGTAGTCTTGTATTATTTATCTATTCTTTTATACTTAATTACTTCTATATTACTGTTTTTACTTCTTTCAACCATGCAATTATAAACCTGATTTCGCAAATCATGCTTTTGTTCTTGTAAACTTAATCCATCTTTTGGGAAAAATGGTCCATCAATATAAGTAACCATCTTGACTTTGTCATTATTCTTTCCATAGCTCTGATATGTATTTGTCATACAAAATGTAGGCTTTTTATATTGCACAGGATATTTAAAAGATACTGCTTTAAATGGCCTTATTTTTGTGTAATATGGCCAAATATGTGCTTCTGGATAAATTGTTATTGGATGTTTTCTTTTAATATGTGTTTCTATTGCATTTATAAAATTTTTCATCCCATTTTTATTATTTGGAATTGGTATCGCTCCAAGTAATTGAATTGAGTTTCCTAATATTTTCATTGAAACATTTTCTGGATTTACAATAAAATGATTTCTTTTAGGATACATTGGCAAACTTGGAATAAATACATCTGCAAATACTTGTGTATGATTCACATATACAAAATACGAATCTTTTTTGTATGGTTTTAATTTCTCTTTTCCTATATATTTTATTTTTAATTTGAATTTCCCATAAATAAGTTTTATTGGCATACTTAATATATTTTGCAATAAAAAAGAACAAAAATCCCACAAAGGATTTTTATGGATGTATTTGTAGTTTTCATCAATAATCCTTGGTGTGATTTTTGCTCCTGAAAATTCGTCATTTAATTCGTCTTTATAATAATATACTTGTTTAGATTTCTTCATTTACTTCCTCTTTTACTGTTGTATATTCTAATGGAATTCCATAAAATTCTTCATATATGTTTTTCCAAACTTCAAAATTTCCATTTTTCATTTTTTCTACATTTTCTTTTTCAGATAATGTTACATCTGGGTAAATCGGTTTTTCTATGTGCACATAATATTCTTTTATAGGGAACCCATCTTCACCAATAATATTACTATCTTTCATTGTTATAAAAATTGGTATTACTGGTACATTGCTTCTTGTGGCTATTTTATATGCTCCATTTTTTAGTGGCTTTGGTTTCTCATAATTCCACCATAAACTTTGTTCTGGATAGATTAATATAAAATCTCCTCTTTTTAAAATTGTATCAGCAGCTTGCATGAATTTTATCATTGTTCTTGTGTTTGAACTTAAAGGTAATGTATCTGCATTTCTAAACAAAAAGCCATAAAATCCAGGAAAGTTTGTATAATTTCCTTCTCTTATCACTTTATATAATTTCTTCTTTTTTCTTTGTCCTGATAATGAAAATATTTCTTCTATTGTGAATGAATCAAATGGATTAAAATGATTACATGTAATTATTGCTCCATTTTTCATCTCACTAAGATATTCAAGCCCTTCTACATCTTTTATAATCAATTTGTTATCCTTTATTATTGCATCTAAGAATCTTTCGCCTAATTTATTTGCAAATTTGTTTTTCCATTTATTAGTTCTTTTTGTTTTTAAATAATCCACATTATCTGGTGTTAACTCTATTGTTGGTGGATCATTTTCAGCATCAACATCAAACTTTCCTTCTTTTTCAAGTTGTTTTATTTTTTCTAGTATTTCTATTCTTTCTTGTGACTTTTCTGTTACTTGTACATTTCTGTACATTCTGTCATCTCCAACACAGTCTGCTTCTTTTTGTGCAAGTTCCCTTAGTGCAATATCTGCTTTTCTATCTTGATATTTCATTTCATCTGTGAAACTTTCTTTAATTTTATTTATCACATCATAATATTCCGTCTGCTTTGCTAACTCCCAAAAATACTTTCCAAATCTTATATCATCATAATGCCATGGTTTATATTGATAGTTATAATGTATTAATTTAATATCTTCTTCTTTCATATCATCACTTGCTGTAGGCATTAAATTCCATCCAGTATCTATAAGCTTTACCCTGCCTTTACAAATTCTGTTTAAATAGTCTTGATCTTGGATTACAGAAAATTTTATGTTTTCTAGTAAATATAAAAATTTTTCTTGAAATTGAAATTTTCTAAGCTCATCCAAATTCATTACTAACATTCCAGCATTAAAATATGTTTTATAATTCGCTACTCCAACAACTTTTTCTACATATTCTTGAAAAACTTCATTTTTTTGAATTATATCATCTGGCACTGCTCCTAATAAATTATCTCCAATGTCAATATTGTATAATTCAGCTATATCTTTTAATAAAACTATATCACAATCTAAATATATTGCCTTGTTGTATTGTGGGTATAGGTTTGAGATAAATAGCCTAAAATATGTTGTCATTGAAAAGTAATCTCTTGTGTATAATTTTTCTTTTATTTTCTCTATATAATAGTTTAAGTCTACATATTCTATATTTACATTTTCTCTTGTATATTTACTAATTTTTTCTTTACTTTCCTCGCTCATATTAGTATATAATATTTTTATTACATAATAATTTTCTTGTGACGCATTGTTTAGCAATGATTGCAATGTAACTGCTAAAAATGGTACATATTTATCATCAACTGCAAAGAATATTGGTATTATTTCTTGATATTTTTCCATTTAAACTTCCTCTTTCATTCTTGTATTATATTCTTCTTTTAATTTTAAATATTCATCTAAATCTTTGTCAAAATAATAACATTTTAGAACTTTATGAACCTCTTCAATGTTCCATTGTTTATAGTTTTCTGTATGCGGATATGGTAAAAACATTAATCTTTTACAGAAGTGACAAATTATTGTGTCTTTTTTATTGAATTTTGATTGTTCATTATATATTCTTGGTATAATTTTCTTTTTGGTTGTTGACCAATATATTGCATCTTGGTCTGCAAATAACATTTTTTTAGTTTTTATTCTTTCTCTTGCTTTTTCTAAAAGCTTTGTTTCTTTTATTTTTTTCATGTTTAATAATAACATTCCAGCATTTATATAATCTGGTCTTATTAGCCAACATCCATATTTTTCTTTTACTGCTGCATATTCATATTTTGTAATATCTATGTTGTATAATTTTGAAATATCTCCACCTGCCATCATGTCTATATCTAAATATAATAATTTTTCTGGCATTTCAGGTATTAAATCTGCTAATAGTCTTAACAATGTGTATGGCGTGCAATATGCGCCTTCGTTTGCACAGTTTTTAAATTGTTCTTCATATACTTTTGTTACATCTATTCGTACTACTTCATTTTTTGAGTTTTTTTGTTTGACTACTTTGTCTAAAAATTCTACCTGTCCTTCACTTATTGCTGTATATTCTGGTTTTATTCTTGATACATCCATTGTAAA
>MNRR01000051.1 GCA_001916055.1 Clostridium sp. 28_12 | reverse complement strand
TAATTTTTATTCATTAATAATTCTTTAAACTTGTTGTTACTGTAAAGTTTTATTATCTAAAGATTTTTCCATTTTAAACACACCTCAACGGGTTATGAGTAATTATTTAACATTTTTCACATTCACAGTTCCATATATTTCGACTTTTATATATTTTTTATTTTCCTTTAAACTTCTTGTATCCCAATATCCAGTGCCTCCAAGAAAACCTAAAGTTGCTATTCCAAAAACCGGATTAGAATCCGAATTTTCACCTTCCGAACCCTTTGAAGCTGTATTAGTTGAATTAGCTGAAGTTGAGCTTTCCATTATTTAAACTGCATCTTCTACTAACTTCCTAAACCACTTTTATTTTGATTATCTTTATGTCCTCCTCTTGAATTAGTTCTCCCTGAATATCCATATGCATTAATGCCAATTGAAATTATCATTGATGTTATAATAATAATCGATGCAATTTTTCTTTTATTTCTTTTCATAAATATCCCCATTAAATATATTACTACTTATAAAGTAAAAGAAATGTCGAATCTTGTAGAAATATATATTTTTTTATTTATAAACTAATTGCATGTCACATATTTCTTCATTGCCTCAAATTTATTGTCTCCAATACCATTAACATTTTTTAGCTCTTCTACATTAGAAAATTTCCCATTTTCTTTTCTATAATTTATTATTTTCAGGGCTATTGATGGCCCAATTCCTGGTAAAGTTTCAAGTTCAGTTTGAGTCGCCGTATTTATATTAACTAAGCTTGTTGTCTTTTTATTCACTTTATTTTCCGTTTTTTCTTCTTTTTTAATATTCTCATTTGCACCTTCCCCTGATTTTGTTGTTATGTATTCAAAACTAGAATTATTGTTTAATTCTTTATTACTTGGAATCCTAACCTTCATCCCATCCTCTAAAACATATACTAAATTAATTTTTGTTGTATTTGCATTATTTGTTACTCCTCCTGCAGCATTAATCGCATCAGAAATTCTGCTTCCTTTATTTAAAATTACTACCCCAGGAATATTTACTTCTCCTGTTACATATATGTAAATTTTTTCTTGATTTGTCTCTACATTATCTTCACTATTTTCATTTGTTTCAATATCTACATCACTTGTTTCTTCATCTTCTACTACTTCTTCTTTTCTTTCTTCTTTTACCTCCATATCTTTATTTTTTTCCTCTTTTTCTTCTGAAATTGTCTCAACATTTTCTTCAATAAAGTCATCATTGTATTTTTGAATTGATTTATTTGCAATAAAATACAATATACTCAAAAAAATAACAATAACAACTAAAACGATCTTTTTATTTTTTAGAAATCTTCTCATAAAAAAACCTACCTTTCTTTTTATAATTTTGTTACTAGATAATTAAAATATTCTTGAAATTTCTTTTGAAATACGATATGATATTTATACACATAAAATAAGGAGAAAAACAAATGAAATTAAAAAAACTAACTTTAATTTTTACAATATTTATTATAGTAATAAATTTATTGCGTCCAGCCTCTTTTGCAGTAACATCTACTGAATCTGATATACAAATATATTCAGATGGTGCTGTGCTTATGGAATCATCAACAGGAAAATTATTATATGGAAAAAATGAAAATAAAAAATTATATCCTGCAAGTACTACAAAAATATTAACAGCAATAATTGCAATTGAAAAATATAATTTGACAGATACTCTTACTGCTAGTAAAAATGCTGTAATGTCAATTCCTTCTGGATATTCAAATGCAGCAATTCAACCAGATGAAGCTTTAAAGGTTCAAGATTTATTAGAATTATTTTTAATTCATTCAGCAAATGAGATTGGCTATATTTTTGCAGAAAATATTTCAGGAAATGTTGATAAATTTGCAGATTTAATGAATCAAAAAGCTAGTGAAATTGGTTGTAAAAATACACATTTTACTAATCCAAGTGGAATTCATGACGAAAATCATTACACAACTGCATATGATATGGCTCTTATTACACAATATTGTATGAAAAATCAAACTTTTCGAGACATTGTTTCAATGGCTTCTTGTACTATATCTGCAACAGATAAATATCAAGAAAGATATTTTAAAAATACTAATGATTTACTAGATTCCAAAAGTAAATATTATTATCAATATGCTATTGGTGTAAAAACAGGTTTCACTACTCAAGCAAAAAATTGTTTAATTGCAGCAAGTAAAAAGGATAATTTAGAATTAATTACTGTTGTTCTTGGTGCAGAAGCTACGCCTGATGGCAGAAGTGGTCGATATGTAAGTACTATTAATTTATTTGAATATGGATTTAATAATTATGGCATTAAGCAAGTTGCCTCTGCAAATACTGCAATAAAGACCCTATCAGTTGAAAATGCAACTAAAGATAGTAAAGATTTGTCGCTAGTTTTAAAAGATAATATTTCAGTACTTGCTTCTACTAATACTGATTTATCGAATTTAGACGGTTCCATTGAACTAAAAGAAAATATTTCAGCTCCAATAGCAGAAGGTGAAACCTTAGGAAAAATTACTTATACTATAGACGGCATTGATTATTCATCAGATTTGGTTGCAAGTCATAATGTAGAACCTTACGAATTTCCCGTAATTATTCTTCAATCTGGTGCTGCTGTATTGGTTTTGATTATTTTACTTTTAGTAGTTAGTAAAAAGAATAAAAAAAAGAAAAAATATAAAAATTATGATTCAATCTATAAATTTAAATAATTTTGAATTAATATTTATTGTAGAAGCTCTAAACTCAGAGCTTCTACTTTTTATTTATAATCTTTTCCAATTATAATTGTAATATCTACATTACTTGAACTTACAGAACTAGATGAAACTGTTCCTGCTCCAAGTATATCCTTGATATTTTCTGTTATATTTTCATCAACATTTGATTTGTTTATTATTGTTGTTTTTTCTGTTTCCGTTGTATTTGTCGTTTTAGTTACCTTATAGCCTTTTGCTGCTAATGCTTTTTTCACTGCAATTAATGTAGCACTTGAATTTGAGCCATTCAAAATTTCTATTTTTACTTTTGCAGCTTCTGTTTTACTTATACTATTTGAACTTGTTGTATTACCAGTAGTTGTCGTGTTGTTTTTAACGGTATTATTTGTTGTACTATTAGTTGCCGTGTTATTTGTTGTTTTTGTAGTTGTGTTTTTGCTAGTGTTTGAATTTGTATTTTCTGTTGTTTTTGAAGATTCCTCATCTCCTGTGCTGTATAATTCTTTTATTAGTTCTGCTGTTTCTTTTTTATCTGGAATAAAGAACCATAATGGATATGTTGGTGGTCCATATGAACCTCCTGGTATTACTGCACTTTGTATATTATTTATATCAATATTTACAGCATATGGAACATAGTCTTTTATTACTGACACTGATAAATTAGTTTCTACATATTCATATGCAATATCAATTATTTCTTTTATTTTTAAAATATTTTTTGCATTTATTGTTTGTTTTACTGTTTCTATCATAAACTCTCTTTGTGTTCTCATTCTTCCATAATCATTTCCGCCATATTCTTCAGGATATGTTCCTAAATATTTTCCAGTCTTTTTATCTAGATTTCCGTGTCTATATCTTAAAAGTTGTTCTGCTTTATCTCCATTTAATTTTTGCTGTCCTTGTTTTAAATTAATATGTAAGTCTTGGGTTGGGTCATCATATACCATATCTATTGGAACATAAAAATCTACTCCTCCTATTACATCCACAAGTTTAATCAATGCTTCATTGTCTATAACCATATAATATTTAATATTTAATCCTGTAAGTTCATTTACTTTTTCTAAAGTTTTTTCTGGGCTTTTTTGATATAGAGCATTAATCTTGTCCATTCCAGTTCCAGTTTGAGGATTTTTTCCAACAAATGTATCTCTTGGAATTGATAATAATGAAGCTTTTTGATTTTTAGGGTCGTATGTTCCTACTATTATTGTATCTGTTAATTTTCCGCCATTGTCAGAACTTACTCCCATCAATAAAACTTGAATCGGTTCTAGGTTTTTCAGTGTTTCTCCATCATGTCCTACCAATGCTGAAAGTAGCCCTTGAAGTCCTCCTCCATTTTTTTGTGTTTTATATGTTATACCTATTACTAATACAAGAATTACTATTAACAATCCAATTAAAACTCTTTTTAGTACTTTTGATTTTTTCTTTTTATTTTTTTTCTCTTTTTTCTTTTCTCTTTTGTTTTCGTCTTTTTGAGCCATTTCATCCTCCTAATTTCAGTATTACTATTTTAATATAACAGAGTTTCAATGTTTTTTCAACATTTATTGGAAAATTTTAATAATTTTCACAATTTGTTCACATATAGCATATATTTTTTTGCCATTTAATTTTCAGCTATGAAACAGTCTCTCAAATTGCATAACAAGTGCAATATCTTAATTAACAGAAAAAACGTAAATCAGAAAACTATTTTCCAATTTACGTTTTTTAGCATTTTACTAAACTCGAGTCACTTTTATATTAGAATATTAATTTTAATAAAATATTATTTTCATAAAAGAATTTTGTTATATATGAACTTGAAATTATATCTGATATGCTTGATTTTCCTGTTATAAATATTACGAAAAATACTATTGATAATATTACATATATTATTAGTAATGCTTTTATTACTCCATATAGTACTCCTCCAACCTCATTACATTGTTTTATTATTGGTAATGAAGTTATAATATCAGATACAAATGTTAATAGTTGTAACACTACCCTTACTATTATAAATATTATAAGAAATACTACTACATTTATTACCTTTACTGCCAACGTATTTGCTGTTTCATATACAATTTCATTTTGTGTTTTTGTTACTGCATCATCAACATATTTTTGTAAATAATCTATAAGTCCTACATATTTTACTTCTTGACCATCTTTTGTTTCTGCTGAGAAATTCTCGATTATTACATTTTCTATTTTCTTATCCAATCCTGTATTTTTTATTACCAAATTCGAAATTGGCTTATATAGTATTATTGATAATACTATTGCTGTTAATACAGCTATTAATCCAACTGCCAATCTTACAAGTCCTTTTTTATAACATATAAAAATGTTTAGTGCAAATATTGCAATTACTATTACATCTAAAATTATTCCCATAATTCTTCATCCTTCCAATTTAAAAATTTATTATTTGAATTCTATCTTTATACACAATTCCAACTACTGCATCTGTCATTACTATATTATTTATTTCTGTGTCTGATATGTATTTTTTCAATAAAATTCCATTTTTATCAATCAAATGTAATTCAGTTCCAAAATTTATTGCCATCTTATTATCAGATGTTTTTATTGATTTTGCTATACTTCCAGTTACATATTCTCTTTCTTTCTTAGTATTTGGATCTATAATTCTTATATTCGTGTTTGCTGTATATTCTCCTGTTGAAATTTCATCAACTAATGCTACTCTATTGCTTAATTCAATTGTCATAAAAGACTCTTTTTTATCATCAAATTTTATTAATTCCGTACTTGTTTTTTCTTCATAAGACTCTATCCCATCACTATACATGCATATTAATTTATTTTGTTCTTGGTATTCTACATTTAATATCATCTTATCTGTTGGCGCTTCATATTTATTGATTATTGCCTGTGAAGGGTTTGTTTTTGCTAATTCAATTGATACTATTTGTATACTTGATTTTATTAAAATTCCTGATAAATCTATCTCTGCAATAGCAAGATATTTACTGTCTTGCGATATACTTACATCTGCCACTCTTGATGTTACCAAATTGGTTTTAAAAACTTCATTTCCTGTTTTGTCAAAAACATCTACTACTGACTTATAACTTGTATTTGATATAACTATTGAAACATATCCACTTTTGCTTACATTTATTTGACTGATATTTCCTTCAACTTCACTTTCATATAATTTTTCTTTTCCACATATTAAATAAAATTTATTTCCATCTTTTTCACATATCGCCATATATCTTCCTGCACTTGTAAAAATCGCTTCATTGATATCTAACTCAATTTTTCCAGACTCTGTCCCAACTTTATTATAAAACTCAAGTTTTTTCTTTCGAAATACACATATATATTTTTCATATGCATAAACTTGTGTGTTATCATCCACATCTAAGTCAATGCTTTTTGTATCTTTCTCTTGAATTTCTTTTTTCCACACGTTTTCGTCACACCATTTTCGAAAGTCGAGATTATAGTAATACACAATTGTACACACTATTGCAGATATAAAAATAAGCAAAACTACGATTAGTATTATTACTTTTATAACATTAACCTTTTTTCGATTCTGTAGCTCTTCAGCCCAAAAATCTTTCATATTTTTCTCCTTGTCTTTTGATATTTGCCTATATTATACCATAACACTTTTTTTTTGCAATACTTTTGTGCACGGATTATTCCGCTTTTTTTCCGTGCAATGCACATTTTATCTCGCTTTTTTTCCGTACATTTTTTCCAAAAAGTA
This sequence comes from Clostridium sp. 28_12, assembly GCA_001916055.1. GTDB lineage: Bacteria > Bacillota > Clostridia > TANB77 > CAG-508 > CAG-269. The sequence goes on along the minus strand of MNRR01000051.1, from coordinate 6,552 downwards.
TTACTATTATTTGAATTGTTCCTAAATATCCGAATAATGGATATAATAAATTTACTAAATTTGAAAATCCAAATCTCGAAATTATCAAACTAGTTATGCACATAAATAGCACTAATTGTGGATAACCTCTTTGATTTTTGCACATATTTTGCAAAAATCCTATCCCTAAAGAAATTGCAGTAGTAAAAATCGAAGCTAATATTATAAATGCATATAAAATTTTATATTTGCTAAAAAACTTACCTATTACATATACAGCTGGCATTTCCAGAGTAGCTATGTCTATATCTACTTTAGCAATTAGCATAAATATAAAAATTGACATTATAGACATTAAAATCCCACACAAAATAGCTATATATTTTATATTTTTTCTATTTGTTAACTGATTTTTTACTGAAATTAAAACAGGTATCAATAATATCATATTATAACTACAATATAGCATTGAACTTAAAAGCCATCTTTTTTTTACTTCTATTAATACAATATTTGAGTCTAAAAAAATTAAATTTTCTCCACCTATTAAAACAATAAAAATTAATAATAACGGAACAATATATTCGCTTACTTTTAATACTCCTTTTACATTTGTAAAAAAAACTGATGCTGTTAGTAGTGCTAATATTGCACTTCCAATGGTTCTATTTATTCCAATTTCTTGTTCAAAATATGCTCCAAATCCTGCAATCATTATATAAAATGTAATTAACAATAATATATTTAATATTAAATTTATTAATTTTGTGATTTTTTTATTTTTTATATATATTTCTAAAAATTCATCATAACTATTTATATTTTTATCATAAATCAATTTTAAACATTTGAAAATAACTATACTCATCAAACTGCAAGAAACAATCATTCCAATTATTCCGTATATTCCATAAGCATAAAAAAATGAATACATTTCTTGCCCAGACGCAAACCCAGCTCCTATCAATGCTCCTATTATAAATAATGTAAGTACAATTACCTCTTTCATATTCACCTCTATTATTAATATATTATAATAAGATGGAAAATATACAAAAAGGATTCCCCTAATTAGGAATCCTTAAATTCTATGCTTTTCTTCTTCTAAAAATCCATACAGCTATTCCGATAAATATTATAATTAATGGAATTGTAAATATTATTGTTTTTATTATAACATCTTCTTGATCTGTAACTGTATATGACTCAGTATCACTAGCCTTTCTTATAACAATTGTGTCATCTCTTTCAACTAAATGTGAAACTGAATTCAATACTATGTCTTTGTTATTATATAATTCAGAAGCATATGTATAATATTGTGCACTTATTGCAACTTGTAAGTTTGCTGCAAATAATTCATTTGAATATATGATTAATTGTGATGTTTTATCATTTGAAATTGTCTTTTTAGCATATGCACCTATAATTGAACTTCCTTCATCTTTATCCTCATCTGTTTTTGAAGATGATTGTGAATTAAAGTTTGTTCTTACAAATGATTTGTCTCCTGTTGATGCGATTGTTTCATATGTTACTCCAAGTTCTTTTAATTTGTCATCATCATCTACAATTATTTTTCCTGCGTTTATTGCACACATTTTTACCTTCATATCTAATTTCTTCATAAAGCTTGCGCTAACATCTGTTACTACCATGTTTGGAGCACCTTGTAGCATTTTTCCGCTATCTTGCTCAAGAATTTCTCCATATTCTATGCTCATTCCATATTGTGATAATACCTGTTTAAAGTTTGGCATTTCTGTTTCTATCATGTTTTGTGATGTTAACATTAATATCTTTCCTCCATTATTAATGTAGTCTAAGATTTTATCTCTTTCTATTTCTGTAAAGTCTTCTTTTAATGTTGTAATTATTAAACAATCACAATCTGATGGAACTTCACCTTTTGTTAATATATCTAATAAATCTACATCATTTGATTCATCTTTTAATGCTGACATTATCCCAGCCAAAGATTTCTCTGGATCATAATATGTTTTTCCTGAATAGATATATACATGTGGTTTTGTATCTAATGTTACTTCTATTATTGCATTTGTTAATGCTTCTTCTGTTTTATCTACTTGTTTCTTGCTTGTATAATCATATGTGTATAAATCACTTGTTGAAATTGTTTTTTCTTTTTCACCGGATTTTACAACTATTAAACTGTCTGTTGATTCTATGCTATATTTCGTTTGTAAATCTGTTCTTGAAGATAAATCTGATATTTCTTCAACATTTATCTTTTTTGTTATTGTTGGATATTTATTTGCATATTCAATTACATAGTTTGAACCACTCATATTTATTAATTGAATTGTTACATCTTTATCCAAATTTTTAATTTTCTCCTTTGTTTCGTCTGACAAAGAATATAATTTTTTAGGTGTACAATCTATATTTTCTACTTTTATTTTTGAAACTCCCCAATTTATTAGTACATAGCATGCAATTACTATAGCCACTAAAAGAAGAGTTGTTGTGCCTTTTATTAGCCATTTGTTTTTAATGATATCTAGAAATTTATTTCCTTTTCTCTCTTTTTTAATTTTAACGTTTTTATTTTTTTTCACGTCTTTATTCTTTTTCACGTTTTCCCTCTCCTATCTATTTTACTAATTTTCTTCTTTGCATTACAATTATAGTAAATGCTATAAACATCATCATAAGAGTTAATGGTCCTGCAACATCAGTTAGTGAAATTACTCCAGTTGGGAAATTTTGATAATAACTCATTATTGAAATATCAGGTAATCCAATATTCAAATCTGGTGTAAATAATGTTATTATCATAAATGCAATTGTTATTACTCCTGCTATTATTTGATTTTCTGTTATACATGATGCAAACATTCCTACTGCAATTGCTGCAGCACTAATTAATAAAAATCCTAACATTGTTGCTAGTAATACTAATATACTTGGAGTTCCAAAATAACATACTATTCCAAAGTACATAAATGATACTAGTAATGCTATAACAATTACTGTCATAGCTGCTAAAAATTTTCCAAATACAACTCCTGTTATTCCAACTGGAGATGTTAATATTAATTGCTCTGTTCCTGTTTTTCTCTCTTCTGCAAACATTCTCATTGTTAATATTGGTACTGTTATTATTAATCCATATAATGCTACATAAAAATATAGAGCTCCTAAGTCTACACTTCCTGATTCTACTGTTGTTAAATAGAAAAATACACTACATACTAATAAAAGTATTCCAATTACTATATATCCTATTGGAGATAAAAAGTAACTCTTTAGCTCTTTTTTATACACTGCCCACATTATTCTTGTCCCCCTTCTTCTTGTTTATTTTCTTGTTCTTTTGCTTCTTCTGTATTTTTTTCTTCTGTTTCAGTTTCTTTCTCTTCTTTTTCATTTGTTTTTACTTGAATTTCTTCAGTGCTCTCTACACTTTCAGTATTTTCTGTATTCTCTGTTTGTTTTATGCTTTCTGGTTTTTCTGCATTCTCTGTTTTCTCTACACTTTCTGTGTTTTCAGCCTCTTTCAATTCACTATTTTTTGAATCTATCAACTGCATGAAAGCATCTTCAAGAGTAACATCAGATTTTTTCATTTCAAAAATTGTAATACCCTCTTTAGCAAAAGTTTCAAATATTTTCTTTCTTAAATCAATATCAGAATTTGCATTTATCATATACTTTTTAGTTTTATCTTCATTTTCTGCAATCAATTTAATCTCTTGTATATCTTGTAATTTTTCTTTAATTGCATCCATTTTATTTTCTGGATCTTCTACTGTAACATATACAGAATTATCTTTAACAACCTTTTTCTCTAAATTTTCTGGTGTATCAACAGCAATTATTTTACCACTATTTATAATAATAACTCTGTTACAAATTTGGCTAACTTCTGATAATATATGTGAGCTTAATATTACTGTATGTTCTTTTCCTAACTCCTTAATTAAAGCTCTTATTTCTGTAACTTGTTTTGGGTCTAATCCTACGGTAGGCTCATCAAGTATTATTACCTTTGGGTTGCTAACCAAAGCCCCTGCCATACTTACTCTTTGCTTATATCCTCTTGAAAGATTTTTGGTTAATTTGTTTTGAACATCTGTTAATCCTGTTTCCTCAATTGCCTTTTTTACCTTTTCTTTTCTTTCTTTTCTAGGAACACCTTTTAATTCTGCCATATTCTGGCATATAACCAATTTGTCTTTTTGCTTTTTTTGGCTTTTTAGAAATGTCATATCCATCAACAATAATTCTTCCAGATGTTGGTTCAATAAATCCTGTAATCATATTCATAGTTGTACTTTTACCTGCACCATTTGGTCCTAAAAAACCTACAATTTCTCCTTCATCAATTTCGAAACTGATGTCATTTACGGCTACAAAGCTTCCGTATTTTTTTGTAATGTTTTCTACTTGAATCACGAATTTTCTCCTCCTCATTTTTTTGTTCTGTGCTCATATTAACATTTTCTTTGGTTTTTGTAAAGTTTTTTCACTTAAATTTCACATTTTGCACCGATTATTCCGCTTTTTTTCTGTGCAATTTTGCACACGTGAGAACGCTTTTTTTTCGTGCAAATCTACCATAACACTTGTATTATAGCCAATTACAAGCAATTTGCACGAAAAAAAAGCGTTCTCACGTGCTCACCCACCAAAAAAAACAGGACAAAATGCCCTGCTTTTATTCTACTCCTAAATATTCATTATAAGTTACCTCTCTATCAACTACTTTATCAGCTTTAATATCAATGATCCTATTAGCAACTGTTTGTGTTAGTTGATGGTCATGTGAAGTAAATAATATATTGCCTTTAAATTTGCACATTCCATCATTTACAGATGTAATGCTTTCCATATCAAGATGATTTGTTGGCTCATCAAATATCAAGAAGTTTGCTCCTGATAACATCATTTTGGCTAGTACACATCTTACTTTTTCCCCTCCTGATATTACTCTTGCTTGTTTTAATGATTCATCTCCTGAAAACAACATTCTTCCTAAAAATCCTCTTACATATGTTTCATCTGGATCTTTTGAATATTTTCTTAACCATTCTGTTAAGTTTTCATCAACATCAAATAAGTAGTTATTATCTTTTGGAAAATATGATTTTGTTATTGTTGTTCCCCATACAAGTTCTCCTTCATCTGGTTCCATTTCTCCTGCAATTATTTGGAATAATACTGTTTTTGCATTTTCGTTGTCTGCTAAAAATGCGATTTTATCTCCTGTTTTTACTGTAAATGATATGTTGTCTAGTATTTTTTCTCCATTTATTGTTTTGGAAACATTTTTTACTTGTAATATTTCTTTTCCTGGTTCTCTATCTGGTTTAAAGTCTACATATGGATATTTTCTATTTGATGGTTTTATTTCATCAAGTTCTATTTTTTCAAGTGTTTTCTTTCTTGATGTTGCTTGTTTTGATTTTGAAGCATTTGCACTGAATCTTGCAATAAAGTCTTGTAATTCTTTTATTTTTTCTTCTTTCTTTTTGTTTTGCTCTTTCATTTGTTTTAATGCTAATTGACTTGATTCGTACCAGAAATCATAATTTCCTGGATATACTTTAATTTTTCCAAAGTCAACATCAGCTATATGTGTACATACTTTATTTAAGAAATATCTATCATGTGATACTACTATTACTGTATTTTCAAAATTTATTAAAAATTCTTGTAACCAGTTTATACTCTTTAAATCTAAGTCGTTTGTTGGCTCGTCCAATAATAATACATCTGGATTTCCAAATAATGCTTGTGCTAATAATACTTTTACTTTTTCTCTTGCTTCAAGTTCACTCATTAACTTATAATGATTTTCTGGAATAATTCCTAAATCATTTAACAACATTGCTGCATCTGATTCTGCATTCCATCCATCTAATTCCGCAAATCTTTCTTCTAGCTTAGCAGCTTTCATTCCATCTTCTTCTGAAAAATCCGGCTTCATATATATTGTTTCTTTTTCTTTCATGATATCATACAATTCTTTGTTTCCCATTATTACTGTATCCATTACAGTATATTCTTCAAATGCAAAGTGGTCTTGTTTTAAGATTGATAGTCTTTCTCCTTTTTCTAATGATACTTCCCCTTTGCTTGGTTCTAATTCTCCTGATAATACCTTTAAAAATGTTGATTTTCCTGCTCCATTTGCTCCTATTATTCCATAACAGTTTTCTTTTCCAAATTTAATATTTACGTCTTCAAACAATATCCTTTTTCCAAATCTAACGGTTACTCCATTTGCTGTTAGCATTTTTTCCCTACCTTTCTATGACTCTTCGTTTCAGTTTGAGTCATTCTCCTTTATTTGCTTATATACTATAACATATTTTAGCAATTTTTTCAAGTATATCTTGACATTTGAGATTTTTGGTATTGTAGGTTAGTCAATCATTTGTCACAAATTATTTAAAATAAATACTTTGAGCACCTATATTGTAAATAACGATTCTTCTTGACTTTTACATTTTTCTATGAATTCCCTGGGACTCAACCATCCTAACGGTCTCATTGGAAAATTATTATATTCTTTTCTCCATTCTTTCCCCTGATTTCTTAAGTCTT